>DUUN01000195.1 GCA_012841535.1 Gallicola sp.
AATAAATTACCTCATATATATAAAAATAATAGCAATTTATATTAAAAAAATTGCTAAATTATTTGCTTAAACTTGATTTTAGCGAGTAATAATAATATAATGTAAATAAGTAATTCAAAATCGAATTACTATTATATAGTTGCTAAAAAGCAACAGCCGAACCTTGACAATCCTTGAAAACGAAATAAATTTTATTAAACTACGTAGTACATCGATCGATAGATGCTACGGTAGACATTAAAATAGTTTATCTTGGCCCATTGTATCGATGGGTGCACAATATAAATTTATTTTGTTACTAAATTATTTAGTATAGAGGGTTCTTACTTTATTTGTCAAAGATTGACAAGGAAAGGCGAGAAAAAAATAGGAGGAGTGATTAATAATCATGAGAAAGAACAAAAAAGTTTTATCTTTGTTGTTAGCTTTAGTAATGGTATTTGCTACAGCAGTTCCTGCTTTTGCAACAGGAAAACTATATGACAAAATTGAAGTTCATACATTGTCAGATGGTAAACTAGCTGAGTTAATTAACAAGATAAAAGTAACTGAAGATGGTACAGATATTTCATCTAAATTTGAATCTTTAGATAATAGTACTGCAAACAAAGGAAAATACCATCTAGGAGAAAATTTAAAAGCTGATACTACTTATGTATTTGAAGTAAAAGCTGGAGAAACAGTTGTAGAAGGAACACCAACTAAGTATGAATTTAAAACTGATGCAGCAGGTAAAGTAGATATGTCATCAGTGAAAATAACTTATACTAAGGTTGATGGAATGGCAGAACCTGCATTTGAGAATAATATATTACATTTTAACTTTGTAGATACATCAGTAGTTAACCTAAAAGGTGGAGATTACTTAATACAATTAGTTAATAAGGATAAAAAGCCTTTAGCTAATAAATATGTACAAGTTTATAATGTTAAAGCTCAAGATGGAAAATATCTTTTAGACAAAGATACTGAATCTTATATTGTAGACTGGTCAAGTGAAGTTTTAGATTCTTGTTGGATGTCATATTTCTATAAGTTACAATATAGAACTGATAGTAATGGACAAATTAATATAATTTCTGATAAAACTATGACAGAAAATTGGCCAAGAGCTCCGAAAACATCATATCCAGCATTAAGTCTTTTGAAATACAATGTTACAGAAAAAGTAACTCCAAATCAAACAGGTTATGGTGAGGACGTAAAGCAAAGAGTTGTAGCTATTGTTTATGACCCAACTCCATTAAATAGAAATAACGGAGATGAAATATTCGTATTTACTGATTTAAATAAAGATGGTTATGCTTTATTATCAGAAGATAAATATACTACAACTTTAGAAGTTACAGTAAAAGGTGTAAAAAATGCTAAAGAAGAACCAGTAGAAGGTGCTGTTGTTAAGGTTTATCCTAATACTACAGAATTATGGGGACCTGAATCTTATGATGAAAAACCTATAGCAGAAGGTAAAACTGGTGCTCATGGTGTTGTAACATTTAAAGACCTTGACTTAGAAAATATCATGAGATATTTATCAGGAGCTAAGCCAAATGGTGAACCAAATTATACAGAAATAAAATTACCATTTAAAGTTGTAGTAGAAGAAACACCTGATAACAAATGGACAGTTCCAACAGAAGTTGAAATTCCATTTAGACAAATTAACTTTAGAGGAACAACAGCAGCAAAAGTTACTTTATTACCAGGGACAGCTTTTGGTAATAGATTAGCAGGTAAAGACAGATTAGAAACTGCTGTAAAAGTTGCTGAAAAAGCTTATCCAGATGGAGCAGAAAACAACAAAGTTGTTATAGCTTCAGGTTATAACTTTGCTGACTCATTAGTTGCTAATGGTATTGTTGGAATAGAAGATGCTCCATTATTATTATCATCAGCTAATGCTTTACCAGAATCAGCTATGAAATATTTAGCTAAAGTTGGTGCTAAAGAAGCAGTTATCGTTGGTGGTACAGCTACAGTTAATGCAAATATTGAAAAACAATTACATGATGCAAGTATAACTACAACAAGAGTTTATGGTTCTGACAGATTTGCTACATCAGCAAAAGTTTTAGACTATGTTATAAGAAACTATCTAAGAGATGGTGCATCACCAGTTAGTGATTTAGTACCAGGGGAATACAATGGTACAGTTATGTTAGCTAATGGAAGAAGATCTGCAGATGCTTTAGTTGCATCAGTTCCATCAGCAATATATACTCAACCAATTTTATTAACTGAAACAGATACTGTTCCATCAGTAGTAAAAGCAGCTTTAGCTGATCCTTATTACCAAATCAACAAGGTTATGGTAGTTGGTGGTACTGCTTCAGTTTCTAATGAAGCTTTAGCTAAAATTAATATTTCTAATATAGACAGATTATCTGGAAATAATAGACAATTAACTTCTATGGAAGTTGCTGACGAATACTTTACACATGGTGGACAAGCTATAATAGCTAATGGACAAAATGATTCTCCAGACGCATTATCTGCAGGACAATTAGGATTTGTTAATAATGCTCCTGTATTATTAGCTGACAGTTCAACTGTTTTAGGTGAAGACTTAGTTAAATACCTAAAAGACAACAGAATGACTGAAATTACTATAGTTGGTGGTACTGGCTCAATTTCAGAAGCTGTTGCTCAAGAAATAGCTAACTTATTAGTAAAAAGATAAGATAAACTATAAAAAAACTACTCGTAGGAGTAGTTTTTTTTTACTTATTTGCTTCTGTTATTATTAAATATTATAGGATATAATAATACTAGGAGGTGTTTTAATGACTAAAAAGAAAGGAATATCATTTTTTCTTATTTTTACCTTATTTTTAACTATTTTTGGAGTAAATAGTGTCGAGGCTAAGGGAAAAATTATTGAAACAGCATTTGTTACTAAAATAGATGGCAAAGTTCCAAGAGAAGATTTAGAATTGGAAGTTAATTCTATGGAATTAAAAGACAAAGAGGGAATTAATATACTCTATTTAGAAAATGGCAAGGACTATGAAATAAAGTATAATGAAGACAACTATACCTTAAAATCCATAAAAATTGACGACAAGGTAGTTTCTACTAATAATATTTTTAAATTAAATACAGGCAAGGAAAAAGAATTTGTCTACCTAGATTTTATTGAAAATATTAAATATTCTAAATTTAAAGCTAGTTTAATTGATAATAACTTAAATGTAAAAGTAAAATTAGATGATGAAGCCTATAAATTAGGCGAAGAAATCGACTTAAAAAAAGGTGAACATATTCTAGAGTTTACTAACATACCTGAAGGCTTTTATGTTTATAAGGTAGAAGACGGTATTAATACAATAGTAAAAAATGCTAGCTATAAATTTACCCTAGCTTCAGACTTAAATTTAGAATTTAAAATAGTTAGGGAAAAAGAAGTTGCTTTAAAAAGATTTTCTGGAAAAGACCGTTACGAAACTTCAGCTAAAATAGCAGAAAATATTTTTAAAAACCCGGAAAATATTGTTTTAGTTAACGGAATTAACGAAGCAGATGCACTGTCAGCCGGACCATTAGCCTACGAATTAAAAGCTCCAATACTTTTAACAAACGGTAAAACTATTTCTAAACCAGTAGCAGACTATATTAAATCAACAAAGGCTTCAAAAGTTTACATTGTTGGAGGAAGTGGCTCTGTGCCAAATTCTTTAAAAGATGAACTTACTGACGATTATGGTATAGCTGATGTAAGAATATCTGGAAAAGACCGTTACGAAACTTCAATTCAGGTAGCTAAGCTTTTAATTGAAGACTACAACTATAAAAATGAAATTATCTTAGCTAATGGAATTAATGCTGCAGATGCAATTTCAGCAAGTCCTTTAGCGATTCAAGAAAAATACCCTATTGTTTTAACAAATGGTAGAACAATAGAAAATACTGTCTTAAATAAATTAGAGGATTTTAATACTAAGGATGCTGTAATTGTTGGTGGAAGTGGTTCTGTTTCCAATAAAATACTAGACAATACTAATATTACTTTAGAAGAAAGAATTTCAGGAAAAGACCGTTACGAAACTTCGGTAAAAGTTGCAGAAGAATTAAATAATATTAATAATATTGTTCTAGCTAGCGGGGTTAACTATATTGACGCTTTAACAGCAAGTTCCCTAGCTGGAAGTAAGTCTGCACCAGTATTACTAGTAGATGGTAGGACAATTAACTATTCAACAGAAAAATATATAAAAGATATAAAAAATAATATTTTAGAAATCTTTGTCGTTGGTGGAACAGGTTCAGTTAATAGCGACTTAGCAAAAGAAATGTTAAATTTAACAAAATAAGCAAAAAAATAGGTATTGGTAAATACCTATTTTTTTGCTTATTTTTCATAACTTTATTTTTTCTAATTTTATGTTATCATATACTATAAAGGAATAAGGAGGTATTTATGTTAAAATCAAAAAAACTAATAAGTGTTTTATTAGCTTTTGTTTTAGTTTTATCTGTTTATGCAGGTACAAATGCACTTGCAGATAGTGATCCAGCAGAAGATAATAAACCAACAGTAGAAAGTGATAATGGTTCGGATTCAACGTCAAAACCAACGTCAGAACCAACGTCAGAACCAACGTCAGAACCAACATCAGAACCAACATCAGAACCAACATCAGAACCAACGTCAGAACCAACGTCAGAACCAACAGAAGACAAAGAAATAAAAACTGTTGTTGTTATTGAAAAGATTAAAAAAGGAAGTAAAGAAATAGCCGGTAAAGATGTTACTGACTGGTCTGAATATGGATTTAAATTATTAAATGAAGAGATATCTAGTAGAGATATAGAAGTAAAAGGAAAAACTACCGAAATAATAGGTAACAAGGATCCTAAAAAAGATGAAATTAAGAAATATGTATATACTATTTTTTTCAAGTAAATATAAAATAAAAGAAATAGTTGTTGATAATTTTGATAGTGCTGGAAACGATAAATATTCTATAATAGCAAATAAAAATAGAATTTCATTGGAAATAATTTTAGAATCAGATGAAGAATTAGATACTGTTACAAGACTAAAAGGTTCAAGTCGTTATGAAACAGCAGTAGCAATAGCAAAGGAAGCTTATCCAACATCAAAAAATCTTATAATAGCAAATGGAGATGTTTCAGCCGATGCTCTAGCAGCAGGTCCATTAGCAAATGAATTAAAGGCACCTATACTTTTAGTTAAAAAAGACTCTGCAATTCAAGGAGTAAAGAATTATATTAAAGATAATGGTGTTACGAGTGTTTACATTGTAGGTGGAGCAGGTTCTGTTTCTGAAAACCTAGAAAAAGAATTAAAGGCTGTAAAAGAAGGTGTAAGCACTAGTAGAATTTTTGGTAAGGACCGTTATGCAACTTCCATAGAAGTAGCTAGTATCTTAAAGGATAAAGGTTATACTAATGGTGTAATAATAGCAAATGGTACAGATGCAAAAGATGCAGATGCTCTAGCAGCCTCAACCTATGCAACAGAAAAGAAAATGCCAATTGTTTTAACTAATGGAAGTGTCTTAACTCCAGAAGTAAAGACTGGTTTAAAGGATATGAAAACAGCAAAAGCAACTATAATAGGTGGTGCAGGTTCTGTTTCAGAAAATATAATAAATGGAACTGATTTAACCTATACAGGTGAAAAAAGAATATCTGGTTCAAATAGATTTGAAACATCAGTGGAAATAGCTAAAAAATTAACCCAAGCTAATATAAAAACAGTTATAGTTGCAAATGGTTATAAATCACCAGATGCTTTAACTGCTGGCCCATTAGCATATGTAAAAAATGCAGCTATAATATTATCAAAACAAAATGAATTTACATCAAGTCAAAAGACTTATATAGGAACAATTAAAAATATTGAAACAGCTTATATAACAGGTGGAGAAGGTTCTGTTGATAAGGTTGTAGAAACTGAATTAAATACATTAGTTGAAAAAAGTAAAGAAGAAGCAAAATAAATACAAAAAAACTCCTAGTAGGAAACTACGGGAGTTTTCTATTTTTATGAAATTGTAAGAATATTGTAATTAAGTTTTTAAAATTTTGTAATATAATAATGTTGTAGCTATATTTTTAGCTAGGTAATTTTATATAAGTTGTAATTTGTGATAACATCAAGTATAGGAGGGATATAATGAACAAGAGTAAAAGAATTTTTGGAATTTTAATGTCATTTGTAATGGTGTTTTCTATTTTTGCTGGAAATTTGTCTTATGCAGATACAAGTTTAAATAGTAAAAATACAGTGACATTTGATCACAGTGTTAAAATTGATGGTGTAGAAGGAGGCGGTAGTGGAGCTGCCTATTTAGATTTAGGGGTTAAATTAAAGAAAGGTGGGAATAGTACTTCTACAGAAATAGACAAGATAAAAGAACTAGAAAAAGGTGTTGAATATACTGTAGAATATAATACTGAAAAATATGTTTTAAATTCAATAGATATAAACGGTAAAAATGTTAAATCATCTAAATTTAAGGTACCGGATACTAATGAAAAAATATCTATTATGTTTAATTTTAGGAACAAATCTACCTCACTTGTAGAAGTTAAAGTATATGCTGACAATGAACAAATAGCACCAAATAATGCAGATTTAGAAATAGCTGGTAAAAAGTTTGGTTTTTATGATAAACAGATATACTTAACAAAAAACAAAGATTATCCTATAAGTTATAATACAGTTGATTATAAATTTAATAGTATGAAAATTGATGGTGTTAAAACTACAAGTCCTACTATTAACACAAGTAAAGATAGTATTGATGTGGAAATATATTTAACTAGAATTACAGATAATAGAAATATAACGGTAGATTTTAAAGCGCCTACTGAAATTAAAAACAAAATAAATATTAGTTCAACTATTGAAAATTTTGTTTTAGACAAGGAAATTAAAACAAAAGAAGGAAATTATACGATTACTTTTACAAATGTGCCTGAAGATTATGAGGTAATTGTAAGAGATAGTGGTGGAATTGTTATTGAAAAAGATAAGGCTAATAGTAGTAAAACAAAATCTGTTTATAAAATTGCTTTAACAAAAACAGCAAAAGTTGAATTTGGGCTTACTAGTGAAAATTATAAAGTCTTAATTGACGCACCTAGAATCTCTAGTAACGAAAGAGGTTTAGAAGAATTTAATGTTTATACAACTCCTAGTACAGAAGTTAATATTAAATTAGTGGATACAGTAGCTAATAAGGAATTAGCAAGTAAAACAGTAAAAACAGATTTAAATGGTAAGGCTGCAGTTAAATTAGAAGATACTGGCATATTAACAAGTGGTGTTATTGTTAAGGCAACTGCAGAAAGCAACAAGTTAGTAGCAGAAAATTCTGTAAAGGTAAATTCTGAAAAAACAAAATTAGAAGTTAAGACTAAGGATATTGAAGTAGGTGACAAGAAAATTACTGGTACTTCAACAGGTACTTCTGTAAAGGCTTATGTTTATAATATGTCTACTAAGAAATTTACAGAATTAAATGAAGCTAAGGTTTCAAATGGTAAGTTTGAAGTAGAACATAAAACTGGTTTTGTTAATGACGACCAAGTTTATATTAAGGCTATGAACTCTAAAGATGAAGGAATATATACTGTGCTTAAAACAGCTTCATCTGTAGAAAGATTAGCTGGTTCTAATAGATTTGTTACTGCAGTAAAAATAGCTAGGGAATCATATCCAAAAACAGATGCAGTTGTTATTGCAAATGGTTATATTTCAGCAGATGCTTTAGCAGCAGGACCTTTAGCAAATGAATTAAATGCACCAATATTATTAGTTGATGATGATTTTGTTATACAAGATGTAGTTAGTTATATTAAGGAATCTGGAGTTAAGAAAATATATATAGCTGGTGGACCAAATTCTGTAACTG
>DUUN01000627.1 GCA_012841535.1 Gallicola sp.
ATTACTTAGAAAATATAATTATCCACCAGATGATGAAAAAGATCCTAACAACTATGATAAATCAATAAAATTAATCCTTGATCAAACTGAACTATTATTTAAGAATTAATTATTTTTTAATTAGGGGGTATATAAAAATGAAACCAATAAACCTATATTTTATATATAAAATATTAGAAAATAACAATATTTCAAACAGCAATAAAATATTGAGGATTATACAAAAAAATAGTTATTCAAAACTAAGGAAACAAGAATTTTTAGGTATAGATCAATTAATTGATAATACTTATAATGATGGCTTTAATTTAGATAGTTATGAAAATTACTTTGTTGGCTATAAAATACCACAAATTAGTAAAGAGTTTGATTTATTAAAAATATCTGATGAATCAGTAATAAATATAGAGTTAAAATCGAAATTTGATGAAACGAAAATAAAAAGGCAGTTACTTCAAAACAAGTATTATTTAGAAAGTATTGGTAAAACAATATTTCAATTTACAATCATTTTAGAAGAAAACAAAGTTTATAAAATGCAAGATGATGATTTAATGGAATCAGATTATAAAGAACTATTCGATGTTATGAAAAAAATTAATAATAAAGACATTGATATAAATAAGCTATTTGATCCTTCAAAATATTTAGTCTCACCACTAAATAATCCGGAAAAATTTATAAAAGGACAATATTTTCTAACTGACATTCAAGAAAATATATCTAAAAATATTATTGGTAAAATAAGAAAAAATAAAAATAACTATTTTAGCATACAAGGTAGACCTGGAACTGGTAAAACATTACTAGCTTTAGATATAGCCAAAAAGTTAAGTGAAATTAAAAAGGTTTGTTTTATCCATATGGGAACATTGGTAGAAGGTCATCATATAATAAATGATAAGACTGATATTGATGTTATAGCTATTAAGCAGATAAGATCTCTTGACATAAGTAAATATGAGGTTTTCATATTTGATGAATCTCAAAGAATGTTTGGTAGAGAATGGATTTATATTAATGAAAATATTTTTAATGATTCACGAGTATTTATATTTAGCCTAGATCCAGATCAAACAATGTCAGTTACAGAGAACAAAAGTGATACAGCTAGTAAAATATTTAAAATTCCAAATATACTAAAATCAAAACTTACAGAAAAGGTTAGAAGTAATCCTGAAATTACTGACTTTGTATTGAGTGTATTAGATCAGTCTAAAAAAAACAAGATTAAAAATTCTAGTCTTATTGATATTATTTCATCAAGTTCTACTAAGCAAACGAAATACATGATAGAACTTTTGGAAAAGAAAGGATACAAATATATTCAATATACACCATCTCAATATAATTATGGAAGCATGGATAATATACCAAGCGAATTAAACTCGCACAGAGTAATTGGACAAGATATTAATAAAGTTGTTGTTGTAATGAATAAGGATTATTATTATAACAATAAAATATTACATGCCAAAACACATCCAAACCCGGATTATTTATTTGTAAAGTTGTTTTATCAAGCAGCAACAAGAGCACAATCTAATCTTACAATAATAATTGAAAATAACGATGCTCTCTTAAAAAAACTTCTTGAGCTAATTAACTAAAAGAACTGTAAGTATTAGTTTAAAAATTAATATTAATATAGTTAGCCAATAAGGTATGTGTATGGCCCAGTAGAAATAGATTTTTACTGTTTAATGTAGGTTGTAGCGTAGTTGAAGTGCGGTTGAAAAGCGATGAAATAAATACTATATAAAACAATTATTTTTCGAATAAACGGATATAGATTATTATAATAAAATAATATTA
>DUUN01000165.1 GCA_012841535.1 Gallicola sp.
GCGTGACCGTGAATGTCACCAATAAAGTCTATCATATTTTGACGGTTGTTTTAGTAATATAAGTTGTGTTTCAGATGATTAATTAGGTTATATGCAAATATAGTTAATTATTGAATTTAGTGCAAGGTGTTTCGTTTGAAAGATATTTATATAATTGTAACCAGGACTCTTGGTGGTTTAATTATAATCTTTAAACATTACTTGTAATTAGAGAACTTTATTTTTTGGATTTAGTTACAAAAAATCATAAATTTACGGAGTGCATTATTTTGAAAATAACCTAATTAGATGAACTATGAAGCATATTTGTGTGCTCGTATACCATATCATGACACGTTTAGGTTGATTAAATATCAATTAACTATTTTACAAATTAATTAAATCAATATATGAAATGACTATACAGGATAAAATATGGTTTGAAAAATTGTATGAGAGCAGAAATACTATAGCAAACACACTTAAAGATAGTTTTGCAATCGGTAATATCTGGAATAGTGTTGTAGAAAAATATTCAGATCAGGCTCATTTTATTTATGAACTTTTGCAGAATGCTGATGATGTACTTGCAACTAAAGCTTATTTTAACCTTGCAGTTGACGGATTATATTTTACTCATAATGGGAAGAAAAACTTTTGGATATCTAATCCTGATAGAGAAACGGAAGATCAGATAGAAGACAAACTTGGAGACATTAATGCAATAACTGCTGTAGCACAATCAAATAAAAAAGGTAATTATACGATTGGTAAATTCGGAATGGGTTTTAAAGCTGTATATTCATATACTAATACGCCTCATATTTATGATAGAAGATTCCAATTTAAAATAGAAAGATATATAGTTCCTGCTCTATTAGATAGTGATTTGCCGAATAGAAAAGAAGATGAGACGACGTTCTTTTTCCCATTTGATAAACCAGAAATGTCGAAGAAAAGGGCTTATGAAGAGATTTTAGAAAAATTAAAAAGATTGGTCTATCCAACACTATTTCTATCCAACTTAGATGAAATAACATGGAGTACCTTTAATGAATCCGGCTCTTATCGAAAAGAAATTGTAGAATCAACATTATATGAGGACATAAAATTAGAAAACATTAATCTCATACAAAATAATAATCATAATCAGTTAGTAGAGAAAATAGCCCTTTTCTCGCGCACCTTGGATAATGAAACTTTATATATTTCAATTGGTTTTTTCCAAGATGAGGAACAAAACTTGAAACCTAAACAACTTCCTGCATTTTGCTATTTTCCTACAAAAGAGAATACAAATCTCAATTTTATTTTAAATGCTCCTTTTTTATTAACTGACAGTCGTGAAGGTCTTAAACGATCTGAAAGACATAATATTGAGATGATAGAATTTCTATCTCAATTATCAGCAGACTGTTTGCTAATTCTAAGAGATTTAAAGCTGATTAATAGTGATATATTTAAAATCATTCCATATATTGAACCAGATGAAGATGATTTGTTTGCACCATTTTTCTTTAAATTGAAAGAAACATTTAACACGGAAGAAGTAATCCCTTCAACTAATAACACTTATGTAAGTAAGGAGAATGCATATTGGGCTTCTGCGCCAAATATAACTGAACTATTCTCAAACGAGCAGCTTTCAATTTTAGTAAAAAATGAAAAAGCTAGATGGGTATTTACGAAATATGGATATAATAATATAATGAATGCGAATAGTGAATTAGCATATTATATAAATAGTATTATAGTTAATTCAATAATCTACCCAAAAACTATATTAAACTTAATAAATGAGAAATTCATAGAAAACCAATCAGGTGAATGGCTGCATTCGCTTTACAAATACTTGTTTGAGAACAAATCATATCAAGATGATGTTAAGACAAAACCAATTTTCTGGGATCGAAATTTTAAAGCTGTAAAAGCATATGAACTAGATAGTATTAGTAAAAAATATGAATTAGTTCTGTTTTTACCTGGAGTACATGCTGACTCACCTTATAAACAAATCCACCCAAGTCTCTTAGAAAATCAAATAACAAATGATTTCATAGAAGAATTTGGAATAAAAGAACCAGATCTTAGAGATGAAATATATAATGTGATTTTACCTTTATATGAGGTGGATGGAAGTATAGATACTGACTCACATTTCCGAAAGTTTTTTAAGTATTTTAAAGATGAGTGTCCTCATAATGAGATGGATAGTTTTATAGACTTATTGAAGAATATAGAATTTATTTCATTTAGAACAAAGGAGGAAAATGTTACCTATAGAGGATGTGGAAAAGATATTTATTATCCTAGTGACTTATTAATTAAATATTTTGAAAATAAGCCTGACACAAGGTTCGTTTATTTAGAGGATTATAATGATTATTTGTCAAATGAGAATGATAAAAAACTATTAAAAGATTTCTTAATAAGAATTGGAGTCAATGAGCTGCCTAAAATATTAGAAGTTGAAATTTCTGATTCAAAAATTAAACAGAACTTAAAACTTAAATCTTCAACAAACGGTTATTATGATAGAAATTATACTTATGATAAAATTATTGATGGAAGTTCAGAAATTATTCAGAATATAAATTTAGACAATTCAATTCTACTATCTAAAATTTTATCTGGTATTGAAAAAAAACTAAGTAATCATTACGAAAATAAATTAGAAAAAGCGTTAAGTGGAATCCACCATTATTTTTACTATAACAGTCGTATTCAAAAATTTGAATCGACGGATCTTAAAAGATTAAGGAATTCAAAATGGCTTTATTCTAAAAATAATGAACAAGTTGCTCCTCACGAGATTTCAATAAATGAATTAGCTGAGGGATATGAAATTAGTAGTGAACTTGAAAAGATATTAGGGTTTAAACCATCTGTAATTCTAACTGAGAAAGATAGAATTGCACAATTATTCACAAATGAAGATGAAGCATATTTAGCCAAAAAGCTGTTAGATAGGTATAGGCTTAAGGAACAGGGGATTAGGGCTGAATCAGAACGTGGTTATAATTCATTATCTGATTCAGATAACAGAAAAACTGACAATAATGAAGATAATATTACCCCTTTTAAAATAGAGCAAACAATTCATGACCTGGAAAGTTTACGACAAGCTTTCATCCCTAAGCAAAAAACAAACTTATTAGAAGATGAAGAATCTAAAGAAATATCTGAATCTATATTTGATGAGGATGAAGAAATGGCCAAAGGTGTTGAAGAGTTGAAGTTGTATCTAGAAACAAAGAAGAATAGAGTTTATTTAGTTGAAGCAATTAATAATAGTCAAAAGTATTCTTATGAGTGGTTCAAAGCCTATCTAAAACTCTTAGCGACCTATGGTGAAAAACAGGATACTAAAAAACAGAAGACAATTTCTTTTCAGGAAATAAAAGCATACAAAGATGATAATCAATACTTCATACTAAGAGGCGCAAACAATTATATTTCTCAGGAAATAGAAAATGCAGAGGATTTTGAGATATTTCTTATTTTCAAAAATGGTGAAAAGGAAATCATAACTGTTGAAGGGGTATCCAAAAAAGGTCAAGACCTTCTTATATATTGTCGGAAAGGGATATCTAATAGAATTTTAAGCAGATTTCCGAATATTTATAAAATAGAGATAAAGTTTATCCCTGTTATTGCTTTATTAGACAGGCTTTATAATGCATTTGTTAATTTAAGCAATATTGATGTTTGGGAAGACATAATCGAATCAATGCCTTCTTTAAAATACATTTATGGTCCTCCAGGGACAGGTAAAACTACAAGAATTTGTAGCAGGATCAATGAAATATTGAAAGTTAATTCATATGCTAAGTTTTTAGTACTTACACCAACAAATAAAGCAGCAGATGTTATATGTAATAAGTTGTTGGAGATTAATTTAAATATTAATGTCATAAGGTTAAGTAGTCCAACAGACCCTGAATTGGAGGAGTTGATTTATCGAGAGGTTGTTGATATTGAAGAAATGGATAGGATAAATGTTGTTGTTACAACAGTTCATAGACTACCATATTATGAAATTCAAAATGCAAGTTATTTATTTAAATATAAATGGAATTATGTAATATTTGATGAATCATCAATGATAGGTTTACACTACATAACTTTTGCATTAATGGCGTTATATAAAACTAATCAGAATGTTCGTTTTATAATTTCCGGTGACCCTAAACAGATTCCACCAGTTGTTGAAATTGATGATACTGAGCTTGAGAACTTTGATTATCAAGACGAAAATATATATAAAATGATGGGGCTTGATAGTTTTAATCCAGATGAACAGTCTATCAGAGTAAGCGACTCAATTATTAATCTTCCTATGCAATATAGGAGCGTTCCACAAATTGGTCAGTTATTTAGTGAGTTATCGTACTCAAATCAATTAATACATGAAAGAGAAATTAACGAAAAAACAAGTCGAAAATTACCTGAACACTTTAGAAGTATAATTTCCACAAATGTAACATTTATAGACATACCATTAGATAGAAGCAATTCGGTATATGATATAAAAAAGCTGTTTTATAGCTCATACCATATTTATTCAGCTATTTTAGTTACGGAAATAATTAAATATTTTGATTCTGTAAACAATGAAGAGTGGAGAATAGGAGTTATATCTCCTTATAAAGCACAAGCAATGTTAATCAATAAATTGGTTATGTCAACTGATCTGTCTGATAAAATTACTGTTTTTTCTGATACTGTGCATGGTTTTCAAGGAGATGAATGCGATATAGTTTTCTTTGTATGTAATCCAAATAATAAATATTATACTGGACATGCAAAATCTCTTCTATCTAAAGAATATATTTATAATGTAGCAATTAGCAGAGCAAAAGATTACTTAGTAGTATTACACCCTTTTTCTGTTATCCAAAATAATGAGTTCATTAATAAAATTGGATCTTCATACATGCAAAATTTTGGGAACGAGAAAATAAAACACTCTGAAGAAATAGAAAGAATTTTATTTAAAGAGAGAAAAAGTTTCATTGCTAATGATAGCTTTGTATCTGGGCATGACAATGTCAACGTATTTGGCTATCCTAATTTGAAATATTTTATTAAAACAAGTGATACTACAATAGATATTCAATTAAGAGATAGTAAGAAAACGTACAATGTGATCATTGACGAAACAAGCAATTCGAATATAGATATTTTAAACACCATAGATGAAAAAAGTGATGATCCAAATTTCATTAAAACAGAGGTCCCAGTTATTGAGGGTGTTAAGGTTGTAGGAAAAATTGATTTAAGTCAGTTTGAAAAGTATAAGAAAAAGCAAAATATAGAAAGAAATTAACCATCTTAACATTAAAGCATTAAGATTCTAAAAGAATTGGTTTTAATGCAATCTTTGTAACGATGAACTAAGTAATTAAAGACAATTAATTGATATGAAACACAATACTCGTTATTCTTTAAAACATTTATCCGTTCGTGTTCCTTGGCACGATAATGCATGGAATGGGACTGTGTGTAATAACCCTAAAGTAAATGGTGCTTGTTTAGTGCTGAAAAATTGTGCTCTAAATAGAAACGATGAATTAGAGAACAAGTGTGCTGGCAAATTGTTAAACGATTTAGATGAAAATCAATTTCCAGTGTGTATAGATGAACGAGGCACTTTTATGTCTCCATTCGCTATTAATAAGACATTACACCACCCTTATGTAGAAATATCGCCTACTACCCACGGTCATTTAAAAGATACACGCGTTACTTTCCCCTCTTTTTCTGCTGCTACAGTTCCATACAATTGGATGCTCAGCGAAAATGCAAAACTAAAAGCTGATTTATACGATTTAAATTTTGACGAAGCACGAGAACCTTCTCTTGATTGGACAAAAGATGGAGGTAATGGAGGCTGGGTGCAGGAGTTAAATAACCAAAAAGTCTTACTCAATTGTTTTTTTGAACATTTACAGGAAGAAACGTCACTGATTTTTTTCTATGCCAAACAAGTCCCATTTGTTGAAGAGTCTGGTAGAGTATTGGTTGGGGTAGGTAAAATTAAAAAGATAATTCCGTCCGAAGCGTATGAGGGAAGTAATCGCAGATTTGGAGCTGCCTATTGGGAAAATATGGTTCTTCATTCTATTCGTCCTAATGGTAAAGATGGCTTTTTATTACCATATCATGAAGCAATCAAGTATCAGGTTGATAATCCGGGGTTTGATATTTCGGATTTAGCTGTCATTGTTCCCAATGACAAACGATTTGAGTTTTCCTATGGCACTGAACACGTAAGCAATGACAGTGCAATCATGGTGTTACTGGAATGTGTAAGGTCTTTAGAAAAAGCTGAAGTATTAGGTATTGGAGTTAATCACCAGGAACACATTCAATGGATTCACAATGAAATAGCACAGTTAGAAAAACTGAGAGGAGTATATCCAGGTATGGGTTCGGCTCTTTGTGCGTTTGGCATCGAGAAAGGTCATTTTGTCGCTGCTGAAATAATAAATCAACTTAAAGATGAAAAAGAGAATCCCTGGAACTTGTTTGAAAAAGCTTTAGAAGATCCCAAAGATATACTATCAGATGATGTTAACTCACAGATACCTTTTATTTCTAAAAAACTTTACCTACGCTTAAAAGGTAAGTCAGATAAAACACGAATCAATTTATTATATCTGTTAAGTCGTTTTGATTTAAGTGTTGAACAAACTAAAACACTTTATATAGAAGAAGAAAGAGATAAGTTTGGTATTCATAGGACTGATAGGGAATACCTAGAAAATCCCTATTTGATATTTGAAGATTTACGCTTAACACTAATGCCAATTTCATTAAATACCATTGATTTAGGCATGTACTTAAAAACTGCACCTGATAATTTATTACCGAACAACTTAGTGTTTGATGATCCTTTTGAAATTCACAGAGTAAGAGCTTTAACTATACAGCAGCTGGAATGGGCAGCTCAAACAGGGCATACTTTGTTGCCTCGTAAAGAAATAATCAAGCAAATTCGAAATTCATCTATAAGACCACTATGTATGATTAATAGTGATTATTTTGAATTAGCAGAAGAATGTTTCGAAGGTAGTATAGTAATAGTCGAAATGAAGAATGGTGAGGTTGCTTATCAATTATCAAGATTGGCTAGAGCAAGATTAATTATTAATCAGAAAATCAATGATAGAGTTAAAGGTAAAAGATTGGATTTAAGTGCTGACTGGCATTCAATATTGGATAATGCATTAAAAGAATTCACACAAGGAACTCCTGATGAACAGGAACAAAAAGCAAGAGAAGAAAAGGTCGCTTCATTAAAAGAGATAGCTGAAAACCGATTTTCTGTATTAATTGGACCTGCTGGAACAGGCAAAACAACCCTTTTAACCATTTTAGCAAGTCAAAAGGAAGTAGAAAAGAACGGTGTGCTCTTGCTAGCTCCAACAGGTAAAGCCAGAGTAAGAATGGAAGAAATTGCCAAAAACGTACAAGTAACGGCTAAAACATTAGCTCAGTTTTTATCAGCATATGGTAGATATAATGGCGAAATTCAACAATATGTATTTTCAAATCGATTTTGTGAGGAAAAATATGACACTGTAATTCTAGATGAGGCTTCAATGCTTACAGAAGAAATGCTTGCCACTACATTAGATTGTATTAAAGGAGTTAAGCGATTTATATTGGTTGGGGATCATCGACAACTTCCGCCAATTGGTGCTGGCAGACCATTTGTTGATATAATTCAATACCTCAGACCTGAAGGTATAGAGACCTCCTTTCCAAGAGTAAGCAATGGATATGCAGAACTAACAATTAAAAGGCGACAAGGAGGTTCTAAAAGAGAGGATTTACAATTAGCTGAATGGTTTAGTGGTGAGTCGTTAGAGCCAGGGGCAGACAGTATTATCAATCAAATTCTAATTCAACCCAATTCACAATACTTACGAGTTGAACATTGGCAAAATGAAGATGATTTTGAAACCCTATTTGAAAAAGTACTCGTTGAAGAACTCGAATTAGGTTCTATAGAAAATGTTCAGGCTTTTAATAAATCTTTGGGCTCGAAGGATGGTCGTTTCTTTAACTTCAATGAAGCAGTGAAATCGACTGAAAGCTGGCAGATACTTTCCCCAATTAGGGAAAAAGTATTTGGAGTTAGAGCTATAAATAGAAAAATACATAAACTTTTTAGAGGAGATAATGTTAAATACGCCAGAGACAGATATGGAAAGATCCCACTACCTATAGGATTGGAAGAGATAGTTTATGGTGATAAAATTATAAACCTCTACAATTCTAGCAGAAAAGATGTTTGGCCTAGAGAGAATTCATTAAATTATATTGCAAATGGTGAAATAGGAATGGTAATTGGTCAATTCAAAACCCCAAGAATGACCTTCAAAGGAAGACCTAAGAATACCGAAATTGAATTCACATCACAGAAGGGATTTAAATATACTTTTAAGTCATGGGAGTTTTCTGAGGAAGCTAATAATCCATTAGAATTAGCTTATGCGCTTACAGTTCATAAATCTCAAGGAAGTGAATTTGGTAAAGTGTTTTTTATTGTACCCAATCCCTGTTTTTTATTATCTAGAGAAATGCTTTATACAGCATTAACACGGCAAAAAGAGAAAGTAATTATATTATTTCAAGGAAATGTCTTTGATATTAAAGAATTGGCCTCTCCTCTGAAATCTGATACATTAAGACGAATTACTAACCTTTTTGAAAAACCTGAATTAGTTGAGGTTGATGGTCATTATTTAGTGAAAAATCTGATTCACCAAGCCAGTGATGGAAAAATGCTCCGCTCAAAAAGTGAACTGCTTATATATCAAAGATTAATAGATAAAAAATTAAACCCACTTTACGAAAAGAAACTTGTTTTAGGGGAAGTAGAAAAGCTTCCTGATTTTACAATTGAAAACGAAGATTCAGGAGTGATATATTATTGGGAACATTGTGGTATGTTATTCGATTCAGAATATAAACAACGATGGCAAGAAAAGTATCAATGGTATATTGACAATAATATTTTACCATTCGAACAAGGTGGAGGAAAAAATGGTACATTGATAGTTACAGAAGATAAAGCCTTTGAAGTTGAAGATGGTAGTATTAGGGGTGCAATTTCGATAAAAGAAATTGATGAAATAATTAGAAAAATATTTCTGATTTAAGCGATCAATGCAAGTGAAATTTTAAATAATCAAGATTATTTATTAACTTACATAAAATGCTTATTTAGTCAACAAATCAATGCTATTAACTGTTAAATAAAAATTAAATTAAATGAAAGAAAGTACAAAATTATTTATTGATGTTTATAACAAATTAGACAAGTTCCTGGATCCTGAGTCAAATAATAATAACTATCGATCATTTTCCGCTAAAGTTGATAATTCAAATAATAGGGTAGTCAGACAATATAGAAAAACTCTAAAATCATTAGGTGATCTTAGAAATGCAATTATCCATAATCATATTAATGATGGTAAACCGATTGCAGATCCTCATATAAAAACAGTTGAACTTCTGAATGATATTTATAATGAAGTAACAAAACCAAAGACTGTGTATGATCTATTTAAAAAAGAAGTACAGGGAGTAAACCTTGAGGATCCACTAAAGGATTTACTATTAAATATTAATGAGAGTTCTTTCTCCCAATTTCCTGTCTACGATGATAAAGATAAAATAATCGAGATTATCAATACAAATACAATTGCCAGATGGTTATCTGCCCAGTTAGATGATAATGGGGACTTACTTATATTAGATACTAAAGTGAAAAACTTGATTCCTTTTATCGAATACAGTAATAATTATAAATTTATCAGAAGAGATGCAACAATATATCATGCTTATGATATGTTTATCGACTGCATAGATAATAGTAAAAGGAATTTGGATGCAGTCTTTGTCACTCATTCAGGATCTGAAAGTGAATCTATCTTAGGATTAATAACAGTTGATGATTTCGCAGGTAAAATAGATTTCAATATAAATTGGGAGCTATAAATATATACCCGGTTTATTTTATTGCACTAAAAAGTGGATTATTATGTAAAAATGGGCCAATAAACAACAGAAAAGTTGTTTATGGTGAATTTTATTTCTAATTTTGCGTTATAATAATGAATACAAAACAAGAAGTCGAAAATTCCTGGAAGATATTAAAGTTAAGATTTCGACTGGAGTGTTAAAATTGTCATTCCTTGATGACCGTGGAAAAAATGCTTAAGCTTTTCATTTCATAAATCAGTGTTTCCAATAAAGTATTCATTTAAATAATTAAAGAATTGACAGCTATGATAAGTCCAATAACAGGTAAAGAAATGATTGTCAAAAAAGAATGGCGCAAAATAAATTATAGAAAAGAATCATTTGATGTTCTTTTTCATACATGGCATTGTGTAGATTCAGGTGAGAATTTTGAGGATGAAAACTTTTCTAATATAAATTATGAACAGGTAGTTAATCAATACAGAGAGAGGTATAATATACCTTTCCCAGAAGATATAAAAGCTATACGTGAGCAATATAACCTTCCGGCGATTAGAATGTCTCAAGTATTAGGTCTGGGAGAAAATACCTATAGACAATATGAAGCAGGTGAGATGCCATCATTAGCTAATGCAAGATTGATTCAAATGGCCGCAGATCCGCATAAGTTTTTGGAATTGTTGATTTTATCTGGTTTGTTAGATGATAAACATTTTACTACTGCTATATCTAACGCTAAAAAATTGATTTATAAAGAAGATTGCCTTGAAGATTCATTTTTTAAGCTTTTAAAAAGCAATAAGAGACGAAGTCGCTATACCGGGTATAGCATTCCCAACATTAAAAAGTTGAGGGAGATGGTACTTTTTTTTGTTTCTGATAAAGGTTGTTGGAAAACGAAGTTGAATAAGTTGCTTTTCTATGCCGATTTTAGCCATTATAAGCTTTTTAATAGATCTATTAGTGGCGGACAGTATTGTCCCATTGATATGGGTCCTGTGCCTGATAATTTTAATACCTTATTCGAAACGTTCGTAAATGAAGGTGTTTTGGATGTCAACTATCAGACATTTCCTGATGGTGGTGTGGGTGAAAAATATATACCTCTAAGGGATTTTGATAAATCACTATTTACGGAAGATGAGATAGAGACACTCAAAAAAGTAAAGAAAC
>DUUN01000841.1 GCA_012841535.1 Gallicola sp.
ATTACTACTATTGTTAAATTAACACAAGCAGAATATGACTTACTTACACCTGACGCTAATACTTTCTATGTGATTGTGGGGTAATGTTATGGCAAATAAAATAGGAAGTAATGATATTGCAAAATATTATGTAGGTAGTAGTGAAGTTGACAAGATATATTTAGGTAGTGATTTGGTTTATTCAAAAACACCACCAATTCCAGCGTATCAAATGCTAGATACGTTAGCAACTGCGAAATATTATTTAGCAGGAGCAGGAGCTAATGGTTATGCGGTATTCGCCGGTGGAGTTGGTGGAGGTCAAAATAACCAAGTCGAAGCATACAATATGAACTCTTCCGGAACAAAATCTACCTTATCAACGTTAGCAACTGCAAAACATTACTTAGCAGGAGCAGGAGCTAATGGTTATGCGGTATTCGCCGGTGGTTATAGTGGAAGTTATAATAATCAAGTAGAAGCATACAATATGAACTCTTCCGGAACAAAATCTACCTTACCAACGTTATCAGATAGTAGGGGTGGTTTAGCAGGAGCAGGAGCTTATGGTTATGCGGTATTCGCCGGTGGTCGAACTTCCAGTTCCAGTCATTCTTCTAAAGTAGAAGCATACAATATGAACTCTTCCGGAACAAAATCAACTTTATCGGCGTTAGCAACTGCAAAATTTTATTTAGCAGGAGCAGGAGCAAACGGATATGTGGTATTCGCTGGTGGAGTTGGTGGGGCTGGTGGAGGCACTTATTATAACCAAGTCGAAGCATACAATATGAACTCTTCCGGAACAAAATCTACCTTATCAACGTTAGCAACTAAAAAACATGATTTAGCAGGAGCAGGAGCAAACGGATATGTGGTATTTGCTGGTGGAGCTTATTATAGTTCTGGGACAATCTTAAATAATCAAGTCGAAGCATACAATATGAACTCTTCCGGAACAAAATCAACTTTATCAACGTTATCAGATAGTAAATCTTACTTAGCAGGAGCAGGAGCTAATGGTTATGCGGTATTCGCCGGTGGTTCTGATGGTGGCATTGTTCCCTCAAGTCTGTATAACCAAGTCGAAGCATACAATATGAACTCTTCCGGAACAAAATCAACTTTATCTAATTTATTAATGTCTAAATGTGCTTTAGCAGGAGCAGGAGCTAATGGTTATGTGGTATTCGCCGGTGGAACAACTTCAGCGTATGGAAGCACTCATTATAATCATGTCGAAGCTTACTACCCGGGCACGTAGAAAGGAGTTAAAATATGAAATATCAAATATGGGATGGGCAATCCCCAGTAAAATGCCCTTTAAAAAGTCTTACAAAAGACGAGTTCTTGCAAGAATTTCCGTTCGCCAAAAATCAAAAAGTCCTACTTGGTATGCAAGGTGATACTGCAGTCGAAGTAAGTAACTTAAATATAGTTGCAGGAAATTACGATATAGACACAACTGAAATGTCAGATAATGAAATAATTCTTGCCATTACTGAAAAAAGAAATGCTGAAAAGATTGCTCAATTGGAAGCAATAAAACAAGAGCAGTTTGAAAAGCAAGAGTTATTAAATGACCAATACTTAAGAGACTGCAACAATGAGTTATCTGTTCTTGCGATGTTGCCAGACGTAGAACCATTGAGTGAACCCGTTGTTGAAGATACTAGATATCTTAACTATAAATGGAATTATGATAATGGTTATTGGAATAAAACTGCATTAAAATTAACAGTCCGAAAAGGAATGATTTCAAAAGAAGAATATCAAGCAATTGTTGGAGAGGTTTATAAGTAATACTATACAAATTATGTAAAGGAGTTTTACAATGAAAAAATTACCTATATTGTTACTGATTTTATACTTATTAAATTTTCTTGACTATGGGATAACTTTACTCAATCGTGGAAACTTTGAAGAAGCAAATCCACTAACAAGACCAATCATAGACAATACTCTTGCTTTAACACTTCTTAAACTTGTGTTAGTACCATTATGCGTTTATGTCTTATGGCGATATAAGGACAAGCCAATAGTAAAAATTGCTAGTGTTGTATTGTGTCTAGTTTACTTGTATGCAGTAACATTGGGAGTATTGATTTATGCAAGTAATTAGCAATTTTAATCAACCAATAATAAAACAAGAACATATTAAGCCGGTTTTGAAAGACTTATATAACGCAATTAAGCCATATCTTACATGGTCAATGTTCATATCATTTGGCATTGCGTGGTTTATCACTAACGGCTGGTGTTACTTACTTATTATTATCGGCAAAGGGTGGGTAAGGGCATTTGCTCTTGCTTATGCGGGCTTTCTATACCTGCCCTTCACCATTGAAAAACCTATCACAATATGGATTGCGACTAGGATACAAAAATTATTATTCATAAGGAGAAAGAAAAAAAATGATTAAATTAAGTTTTACACTATTAGAAACAATCTTATTATTGTGGTTTATTGTTTATGCAGTAGTATTAATTGCCTATGAATTGGACGGTAATTACAAACTCAAAATAACGGAGGCATTAGGTTTTTTAGTA
>DUUN01000746.1 GCA_012841535.1 Gallicola sp.
TATTTCAACGGGAAAACAAAAATCACAATATTCTAGGATATGCTTTACGGGATAATGAGAATCTTATAGAAGTGAGATTAGATGAATTTAATGAAAATAGAATTAAAGAATTTCAGAATAAAGTAAGTAATTCTAAGATGTTTAGATTCGTGAAAGGTGATAAGATAATCCCACAACAAAGTACATCGGTTAATCCAGGGGCTAGGGTTACCAATTCTTTAGGTGCTGGTTCAACTATGGGGTTCAGAGTGAAGTATGGAGTCAAAAATTGTGCAATCATAACAGGACATAGTTTTGTAAAATATGAAAACGTCTCTTACGGTTCAACAATAATTGGTAGTTGTGTAGAAAGTGTTCCCTATGGAATAATTGATGCTGCTATTGTTGAATTCAATATTTTTTATCAACCCACAAATACTTTGAATTGTAATGGGATAACTTTATCAACACTTTTGAGAAATGTAGGAGTTGGAGGTGCGGTAAATTTGTGTGGACAAGCTTCGGGACTTCTCAGCGGGATAGTATCATCTACAAATGCACAAGTTTCAGGCCCTTATGGTAATATTGATGATGTAGTTGAAGTTATGTATACCTCTCAAGGTGGAGACAGCGGAGGGCCTGTTTATTCTGTCTGGGGTGGAACTAATTATACTACAGGAACGCATATAGGGAGTTCGACACTTGTTCCTGGACGGGCTTATTACGCAAAATTTGGCAATATAGTATCAGTATTAGGTGTGACACGTTATTAAAATGTATCGGAAAATAGTTTTATTAATATCCCTTTTTCTTTTATGTTCTTTTTTTATTGCTAATTGTGACGGCAATAAAAAGAAGCATTCTATTGAAAAAGTAGTCCAAAGCGATAAGATAAATATTGGATCAACGATGATTCGTAATGATTCTCTCAACATTCAATTAATTTTATCAAGTAATAAATTGAATAGAGGTGGAAAAAGTATCGATTATTTAATCATTAATAATTCCGATTATCAAATATCAATGGATGATTCTTACACACTCAGGTACTTTGAATTTGGAACTTGGGGTAAAATTAATCCTGTAAAAAATACAATTTGGTATGATATTGAAACAATATTAAATCCTACGGATAGTACTTTTTTTACCATATTTCTTGATTTTTTTGACTTCGATTTTCCATCAGGAAAGTATTTAATTGAAAAAAAGGTAAATATTATAAATGATAAATATAAAATTGATAACAATCAAAGTGTTCGTTTTATTGGACAACAAGTGCTGATAGATGAATTTGTAATTGATTAATTGTGATAAATTTCATAATATCCTTTCAAAACAGGTATTAAGGGACTCTATTACAAAATGTGTATATTTTATGTCAAAAATATCTTTTGGGGTAAGCTATCTATTATGTGTGCTGTTTATGATATTAAGCTGCAAGCATAGTTCCTATAATCAAACTGAAAAGGAAAAAATAATAGTACATGAAAATAGTGAAAATCAAGCAGCAAAAAATCTTTTGAACGATGCTATAATTACAGAAGACTCTGCTGTGTCATTTCTGAATTCATTAGATATTCGTTTGGTATTATTAAATGATTCTATTTTTATCGGAAGTCCTGAAAAGATAGATATGAAAATAATTAATAATTCTAATTATATAGTTCTTACACGCAATGCTTACATAATCAAATACTTTGAATTTGGATTTTGGGCTGCTTTACCAGAATTCGAAAAATTAATATGGACAGATGAAGGAATTGTAATCGAACCTAAAACTGAAAGAATATTTGTTGCAGAACTTGATTTTCTTGGTTTAAATTTAGTTCAAGGAAGATATAGAATAGAAAAAGAAATATCTATTTTGGATAAAAGAACGAACATTCAAAACAATAGTAATTTTATTATAGAGCAGCATTTTCTTAAAACTGAATTTATTATAAAATAATAGGCTTGTCTTTTGGTATAAAATGAACCTATTAAATAACAAAAAAAATCAAAAATACAGATTTCTATGACGACAAGAATAACAAGCATCCATCTCTCAACTTGTTATTTACAAAAATAAGAAAGAAAACTCCAAAAAAACGCCTATTAATTTGGGTGTAAAAAAGGGTGTAAATCTCGTAACTGCTTGATTTACACCCTTTATTGCGGTATGGACGGGACTCGAACCCGCGACCCCCTGCGTGACAGGCAGGTATTCTAACCAACTGAACTACCACACCGTTTGCAAATCGTTTCCGATAGCGAGTGCAAAGGTAAGCATATTTTCCAA
>DUUN01000567.1 GCA_012841535.1 Gallicola sp.
GGTTACTTTGTAATTAATCAATCTGATATTTCATTATTTAATAAAAGTGCTCATAACAATTCGGAAATAAATAATGATGATAATTTTAATTCAGATAATAATTCAGAAAAAATGATAAACAAAACAACAGAAAAAATTACAATAGATATTATTTATAATGAATTGCACGATGTAATTGTTTATACAGAAGAACAAAAACATTATATTATGAAAGAAGCAGAAAGATTAAGTAGAGAGCAAGGCAAATAGTCTTTGCTTTTTTATTTTTAACATAACTAAAAATAATAATTTTATGGTATAATTATATTTAAGGAAAAATCAAGGAGGTTTTATAATGGCTAACTTTAAATATATTGATTTATTTGCAGGAATTGGTGGAATAAGAAGACCATATCAAAAATTAGGAGGAACTTGTGTTTTTTCTTCTGAAATAGATAAGTTTGCTATTCAAACATATGAAGCAAACTGGGGAGAAACACCAAGTGGAGATATCACAAAAATTGATGAGAAAGATATTCCTAAATTTGATATTTTGTTAGCAGGATTTCCTTGCCAAGCATTTTCAATCGCAGGTAAGAGAAAAGGATTTGATGATACAAGAGGAACAATGTTCTTTGAAATAGAGAGGATTTTAGAATATCATAACCCTAAATGTTTTATGCTTGAAAATGTAAAGGGTTTATTAAGTCATGATAAAGGAAATACCTTTAGGGTAATGAAAGATATATTGGAAAATAAACTTGGTTATAAGATTTATTATCAAGTATTAAATGCTAAAGATTTTGGTGTTCCACAAAATCGTGAAAGAATTATTATTGTTGGCTTTAAAAATCATGATATACAATTCGAATTTCCAAAACCATCTGGAATTAAAACAAAACTTGGAGATATATTAGAGAAAGATGTTCCAGAAAAATATACTATATCTGATAAGATATGGGCTAGTCATCAACGAAGAAAAGAAATGCATAAAGCAAAAGGAAATGGATTCGGATATTCATTGTTTAATGAAAATTCTCCGTATACTAGTACAATATCTGCGAGATATTATAAAGATGGTTCAGAAATTCTAATTGAACAAAAAGATAAAAATCCAAGGAAACTAACTCCAAGAGAAGCAGCAAGATTACAGGGGTTTCCTGATGATTTTAAATTAGTAGTTAGTGATTCACAATGTTATAAGCAATTTGGTAATTCAGTTCCTATGAAAATGATAGAAGCAGTTGCAAACAATGTTATTAAAGCGTTAGAGGATGGTGGAGAAATTGATTAAATTTTCAAGTGAAAATAGGACAACTTCTGATAAAATAAATATTGATGAATTTACTTATAATAATAATTTACAATTTTATACAATGTTAAAATTATTATTAAAATGTGGATTATCAGACAATCAGTTAGTCGTTTTTCAGGATATACTAGAAAGAAATAAAGATATTAATGATAGCGAAAAATTAGCCAGTATATTATTACAAGATAATGCAGTAATAAGTGATAAAATTTTAAAATATGAAGATTTTTGCTACTTAATTAATACAATGGAAAATTGTGATTTAAAAATGTGGATATCATTAATGGATATTTCTATTGAGTTAATGTTTGTTAAAGGTTTAATTCTTGAAGAATCAAAAGTTTATGCTAAAAACCAATATCGAGATGTTATTCGAAATATTGAAGATAAATTAAGTCTTGAATATGATATATCTGGTTTAAATCTACCTTATGGACAAAGAGTTATAAGTTCTTTGCTTGTTTATACTTTAACTAATAAAGATAGAGAGGATGAATT
Organism: Gallicola sp.; assembly: GCA_012841535.1. Classification (GTDB taxonomy): domain Bacteria; phylum Bacillota; class Clostridia; order Tissierellales; family Peptoniphilaceae; genus Miniphocaeibacter. The sequence goes on from DUUN01000567.1 coordinate 1,790, forward strand.
TTTATTAGAGACAAGTGGAAAAACAATTAAAGTGTTTAATGATAAAATAAAATTTATTATACATAACTATAATATTAATTGTAATAATATGTTTTCTTTAATAATGGCAGAAAGTATGAATCAAAGTATAACATCTGATGCAGGACAATCATATGAAAGTAGAGTTAATGAAAAGATAAATCCATTAGTAGATAAAATGGATGGACATTCTCATGATTCTAATATTTCATCAGTTGAGTATGATTTTACATTTGAAATTAACAATAAAAAATGTGGTATTAGTGCAAAAAGAACTTTAAGAGAAAGATATAAGCAAAATTTTGAAGATGTAGAATTGTTAGATGTTGATTATATGTTTTTAATAACATTAGGAATTGATTTGAATGAAGATAAACTAAATAATATTTTACAAAAACATGGAATCTATATTATTGTATCTAATGAAGTATATGAATCAAAATCATATTTAAAAAATAATTATAGAGTTATATCATCAAAGGATGTTTCTAAAAAATTGTTAATGAAATTAACATCTATCAGAGAGCTGACTGATGATGAATTGAAAAAAATAATTGGATGAGAGTAATAACTTTAATGCAACCATGGGCTTCATTAGTTGCAAATGGATATAAAATATATGAATTTAGAAAAATGAATTATAAATATAGAGGAAAAATTTTAATTCATGCAGGAAAAGGCATTGATAAAAATGCAATGGAAAGAGTTAAAGAATTGAATCTTGAATATCCACAATCTCAAATTGTAGCAGAGGTCGAAATAGAAGATGTTATTGAGTGTGATAAAGAGTTTAATGATTATATTAATATCTTAAATTCTATTGTATACGGAAATAATAAACAAAGAGATGGTTATGCATGGAAATTGAAAAATATAAAGAAAATCAATGACAATCAGCATATAAGTGGAAAACAAGGAATTTGGTATTTAGATACTTTTGAATAAAATAAGAACTAGATCATGAATATACTAGTTCTTTTTTATGGTGTAATAGAAATATAAAAGCAAAGGAGCAATTTATATGGATAAAAAAAAGATTGAAAAATTAAAATCATTTGTTAATTACAAAATAAATAAGCATGAAACAACTGAATATTTTATGAAGAAAGAATATTTTAATGAATTTGTAATAAATGAACATGATAAGGGTCATAGACCAATTGAATATATAGAACAAGATTATTTTAAAGAATTAGGATTAGATATTAGTATGTTATTTTTTAAATGGTATCTGCTTAATTATTGTGAGCCTTGTGAAACATATATAGCATATGATAAAAAGCCTTTAGAGTTCTATGATATTGTTAAATGTGCTTCTGAATTAAAAAATCAAAATATAAAAGAATTAAAAAAAGAATATAGTAATTGTAATAATGCTGAATATGAAGATGCTAATACATATTATTTTGCAGAAATAGAATTTTATAAAAAGCCTACTGATAAAAATCATGTAGTTAAACTTAGTGATTATGCAGTAATCTATAATGGTTGGGCATATTTAGACCCTAGTGGAAAATATAAAAGAGTTGAAATGCCGACTAATCCAACTACATTTGATAATAAAATAATAAAGAAATATTATAGAAGACCAAGTCAAATGAGCCAAGATGTAGCAGATAAGATATTAGTTAAATTACAAAAAACACATAAAAATTTACAACTAGAAAAACCAACTAATTAAAAACTATTTTTTTTAGAATGTTGCGAAAGCCTTATAAAACAAGGCTTCAGACTGTTGACAAAGTCGTCTTCGGTCTTTTTATTTATAAAAAAGTATGGTAAAATGAAAACAGATGAGAGACTTCTATCATTAACAAATAAAAGTCATTAAATCTCATCTTTTTATATGCAA
>DUUN01000716.1 GCA_012841535.1 Gallicola sp.
CGTTAAACGTGCAAGAAACAGTGAAGATGAAAAGAAAATAAAACGGTATCTCTCGAAAAAAAAGAGAAATTCCGCTTTGAAAACTATTAACTTGAGTTGGGAATTTCAAATGAGATTTTTAAGTAATCTATCATGCTCTACCTTTAGCTTTTAAAATAATAAAAATAAGCTTGTTTATTTGAAATAACACTCCAACTTATTAAGGGTATAAGATAACCCCTCGTGTCTTGATGATAATACATCTACATCTGAAGTATTTAATAATCTCGGAACATCATCTCTATTTCCAAGAAAAAGAATACGTTCATTTAGCTGTAATTCTTTTGCTAATTGCTTAGATTCATCTATTAGTGGGCCATCTCCAACCAAAAGAAGTTTTATATTATCTGGGAGGTATTGCAAAGATTCAATTAACGTTTTCTGATCTTTTTGCCAACGGAAACTTGATACTTGAATAAGAATAAAGTCATTATTAGAAAAGAATTTATCTTTTGCATATGGCTTTGAAGAATTATAATAATTAACATCAACACCATTTTCAATTTGTTGAAATTTACTTTCATTCAAGTTTAAATGTTTCTTTAAGTTTAAATCAACTTCATCAGCTATAGTTACAATAGAATCAATTTTATTATAAATAAATCTGTCGAAAAATCTGAATAATGGAACACTCCTTCTTTTATTGGAAGTGCTATGCTCAGTATAAACAAGTTTTACATTTGAGAAAGATATCCATTTCGCTAAAACTACCCAATACAAAGTTGGGAATAAATGAAAATGAATTATATCATATCTCTTTAAATAAGGTCTGATTTTGAAAATCAAAATAGGATTGTAAATTGACTTAAAAGTTAAGTCATATATTCTTCCATTTAAAGTTTCTTTGAGTTTAGACTCAAATTGCGTGTTTGTTTTATTTAACAATAGCACATCTATTTTATACCTTGGTTTTGATACAAGGGGACACTATCTATTAATAATTTTTCCGCTCCAGCAGTAGGTAAACTATTGATTATTTGTGGTATTTTCATGGATATGCGTTTTTATTTTATTTAACTCAACTTTAACAGTCTCCTTATTATCAACTTCATTATATAAACGATTCGCATTTTTACTATAATCTGAATAACGAAAAGAAATTTTATTTATTGCTTCCAGTATAGAGTTTTCATTATTTTCAATTACAATCTCCCCAAGATCATATTCTAAAAATGCATACTTTAATCCTGGAATACTATTACCAATCATTGGTACAGAAAAAGCTGAGTATTCAAAGATTTTATTAGGTGCACAATAAGCATTATTTAAAGTGTCACCTACATAGGTTACTATTCCAATATATGCCATACTTGTAAACAATAAATAATCGGGAGCGTTTATATATGGTATGTGTATTAATCGTGGGCATAATTTCTTATATTGTTCTAAGACACCATAATCTTTGCCTAACAAGACAACGCTATAGCTACTATCAAGTTTATTAAAAGCTTTCATAAAAGGTGATAAATCTCTTTCTTCTGAAATAAGTCCTTGGTATAGAATAATTTTTTTATCTTCAAACAGAGAGATATAATTAGAGTATTTTAAACGCAATTTATTTAACTCATTCGTAGAAGGTACAAAATAGGGCTTATTTGGTAGCACTATAGGAAGTGACTTCAATTTAAAAAGAATTTTGTAAAAGTAAGCTCTATTATATTCTGGCATAAATACTAATAAAGCTTTAGAAATATACCTCTTTATTGAATAAAATTGTAATTTGTTTTTATGTAATTCTTGTATTTGAAAAATATATTTATATCGATCTATCATACCTTGTAATGCAAGAATTGTATAATTTCCTTCAATCCATAAAACGTGGTTTTTTGGGTCATATTTTTTAAGAATATTTGCAACCTTCTTTCTATAATCAAATAAAGTAATTAAAACTTTAAACTTGTTATGCTTTATTGTGTAAGGTGCTATTTCAACCACTCCTCCTAAATTTTCTATATAGAATTTTAGATCTGGTGTAATATTAGTTGTAATCAATATCACTTTATGCCTTAATTTTAATAGGTTTATAACCGTACTTATAACGGGAGGTCGTTTTTCAAAACTTGCTCTATGGATGTAAACTATTTTCATATTTATTATTATTATTATCAATATTGAGAACTAAACCAATTAAAAGCCAAAGCACTTGAGATTACCATGGATACGTGGAAAACATTAACTGAATAACAGAACTTAAAAATAAAAACATTAAAATGATTTTATCATTAAATATAACATAATTTGAAAACATAAGAAGCACAGCTTTAATAATTAAATATAGCATAGGTATTGCTAATAAGAAACCGCCTTCATATAAAAACTGTACACTTGATTTTTCCAATTCTTTTAATAGATTTTGCGTTTAGTACTACTATAAATAAAAATGATGGAAATGTTATTATTACTGACACTATCCCAAAAAGTGTGTAAGTAGTAATAGAAGGGTTTCCCCTTAGAGTTTAACCCTGTCCGCAAAGATAACTAAAAATTGATTTAAAATTATTCCCCAGTTCCTCACGGGCATTGTCCATC
>DUUN01000039.1 GCA_012841535.1 Gallicola sp.
TACCGAAACAATGAAATCAATTAATGAAGAAATAGTTAAACAACATGGTAATATAACACAAAAAAAATTATCAATTGCAATGGATGTGTCATCCAAATCAAGTTGGGGAGCTAATATAACATCTTACTTAGATGAAATACCTTTTGCTTATATTGGAAAAGGGGAGCAAAATAAAATAAAAACAATGATTTCATTAAACAAAAATAATGATTGTCATGTTATTTTAATTGAAGAACCAGAGAACCATTTGTCATTCTCAAATATGACAAAATTAATTTCTGACATAAGCACAGCATGTAGTGAAAAACAACTAATTATAACAACCCATAGTACTTTTGTTTTAAATAAATTAGGTATTAAGAATGTTTTAATATTATGTAATGATATTATAACTCCACTTTCCGATTTATCTGTAGACACACAAAAATATTTTCAAAAGCTTCCGGGTTTTAATACATTAAGAATAATATTAAGTAAATGCCCAATTTTAGTTGAGGGACCAGCGGATGATTTAGTTTTACAAAAGGCATATCTATTAAAAAACAATAAGCTTCCTTTAGATGATGGAGTAGATATTATAGTAATGAATGGACTAGCGTTTAAGAGATTTTTAGATATAGCAATGTTAGTTAACAAAAAGATAAAAGTTATTAGAGATAATGATGGAAAGGATATTCAAAAGATAGAAGCAAATTACAAAAAATATATAGAAGGAGGAAATCTGGAAATATATTGTGATAGTGACCCTGTTGTCGATACATTGGAACCTCAATTATTAAAGTATAATGATATCTCTATTCTAAATAAGATATTTGGTCAAGATTGTAAGACTGATGAAGAAATTCTTTATTATATGAAACGGAATAAAACAGAATGTGCTTTAAAAATATTTGAGACAACAGAAAAAATAAATATTCCAGAATATATTACCGATGCAATTAAATAAGAAAATTATAATTAGTGTTGCTGGTTCTGGTAAAACTACGACAATTATTAAAGATGCTACAAGTAAAGATATTTCCAAACGAATATTAATTACAACATATACTATAGAAAATACCAATAAAATAAAAGAAAAAATTATTAAAAAATTAGGATATATTCCTATCAATATTGAAGTAAATACTTACTTTTCTTTTCTTTTAGAACATGGTGCGAGACCATACCAAAATTATTTGATAAGTGGAAAGAGAATAGAGGGAATTGCTTTTATGTATGGTCGGATACCAAGAGTAAGTGAACAAAAAAATCCAAGTAAGTATTATATGTTATCAAATGATATAGACAGAAATTTATTATCAAAATTTATTGTTCGTTTAAATGAAGTATCTAATGATGCTGTTGTTAAACGATTAGAATTAATTTATGATTATATTTATATTGATGAGGTACAAGATTTATCTGGATATGATTTTGACTTGTTAGAAATATTGTTGAAATCATCAATAAATCTACTAATTGTAGGTGATAATAGACAAGCTACCTTTTCAACTAATAACAATCCAAGACTAAAACAATATAGAGGTCATAATATTATAAAATTGTTTCAGACCTGGGAAAAACAAAAATTGTGTGATTTAGAATATAATAATGATTGCTATAGATGTATACAAAGTATTTGTGACTTGGCAAGTTCCTTATATCCAAGCATGACTTATGCAACATCAAAAAATACCAGGATAACTGAACATGACGGAATTTTTCTTGTTTCAAAAAAAGATGTTAGCCAATACATTGAAATATATAAGCCCCAGATATTAAAATACGATTCAAGAGCAAATGTAGATGGAATAAATTATGGTAAAAGTAAAGGATTAGATTTTAAAAGGACTTTAATTTATCCTACAAAAAATTTTGAAAAGTTTATTGAAACAGGGGATATTAAACACATTGAGAATATTATAGATAAAATATATGTAGCTTTAACAAGAGCAGAACAGAGTGTAGCAATTGTAACTGATACAAATAGTTATTTTAAAAATATTACCAAATATAAGTTAAATTAAAAGATAGGTCTGAAATTCAATCATATGAATTTTTCCTTCTTTTTGTTAAAATAATAAACTTCTATCAAAATATGACAAAAAATGATATAATTTATATATAAGAATTTGGTGGTGTTAAAGTGATAAAAACTATAGATAATCAGTTTGACAAATTAGGTGACGACTTAAAATCTTCCATAACAACAAAATCTAAATTGCAAATCTGTGCTTCAATTTTTTCTATGTATGGTTTTGAAAGTTTAAAAACGGAATTAAAAGGTATTGACTCATTAAAATTTATTTTTACGGATCCAACTTTTGTTAACATAGCTTCAAATAAAAAAGAACAACGTCAATTCGAAATAAATTCTAATAATCGCGAAAAATCCATTAGTGGCTCAGCTTATGAAGTTAAATTAAAAAACGAATTAACAGGTAAGGCTATTGCTAGTGAATGTGCTAGTTGGATAAGAGAAAAAGTAAAATTTAAAAGTAACTTACATGGTGCATCCATTCAAAAATTTATGAATGTAAATAGTGGGAATGACATAAATACTTATTTAGGAATGGAAGAGTTTAGTAGTGCAGGTTTTGGTTATGAAAAAGATAATTCTTTATTTAAAACAGTAACTAAAATAAATGAAAACTATGAAATGACAAAATATTACTTTGAATCATTTAATCAACTTTGGAATGATGAAAAAAATTTAAAAGACGTAACTGACGAAGTAATTGAATTCATTTCTAATTTATATAAGGAAAACTCACCGGAATTCGTTTATTATGTTACATTATATAATATATTTAATGAGTTTTTAGAAGATATAACCGAAGATGAACTTGCTAATGAAAGAACGGGATTTAAGGATTCTGTTATATGGAATACTCTGTATGACTTTCAAAAGGACGCAGTTCTTGGTATTGTTAATAAACTGGAAAGACATAATGGATGTATATTGGCAGATAGCGTAGGTCTTGGTAAAACCTTTACAGCCTTAGCAGTGATGAAATATTATCAAGAAAGAAATAAAAGTGTTTTATTATTATGTCCCAAAAAATTAAGCGAAAATTGGAATACTTATAGGGAAAATTATAAAGATAACCTTTTGCTAGATGATCGTTTTAATTATGATGTTTTATTTCACACGGATTTATCTAGAACTAAAGGTGAATCAAATGGGAAGGATTTGTCACGAGTAAATTGGAGTAATTATGACTTACTGGTAATAGATGAATCACATAACTTTAGAAATAACTCAGCCAGAAAAGATAGAGAAACTAGATATGATAGATTAATGAATGAAGTAATCAAAAAGGGTGTTAAAACAAAAGTATTGATGTTATCAGCAACACCAGTGAATAACAAGTTTTTAGATTTAAAAAATCAATTAGCTTTAGCATATGAAGGACACACTGATAAAATTGATGATAAAATCAGCCAAAACAAATCCATTGATACAATTTTAAAAAATGCTCAAAGTGCTTTTAATGAATGGGCCAAATCAGATGTTTCAGAAAGAACAAGTAAGGCTTTACTAGATAAATTAAATGCTAATTTTGATTTCTTTAAATTACTAGACAGTGTTACGATAGCTAGAAGTAGAAAACATATTGAAAAATATTATGATATGAATGAAATAGGGAAATTTCCAACTAGATTAAAACCATTAAGCGTTACATCAGAAATAACAGATCTTGATGATTTTATGTCAATAAAAGAAATTTCTGAAACTTTAATGAAATTAAATATGAGCGTATATTCACCTTTTGATTATATTTTGGATAGTAAACTTAAAATATATGAAGAAAAGTACGATATGGTTGTTAAAGATGGAAAAAGTAGTTTTAGGCAAGCTGATCGCGAAAAAAATTTAAAAATACTGATGAGAATTAATTTTTTGAAGCGACTAGAAAGTTCTGTAGATGCTTTTAGGATTACCTTAAACAAAATAATAGAAAAAATAGATTCCATTTTATTATCAATCGAAAATTTTGAAACCAATGGAATGAGCAATTGTTATGAAGATTTAGAAGTTACAAATTATGATGCTGATCAGGATGTTGAGGATTTAGTTAATGATGAATTTAGTATTGGTTCAAAAGTAAAAATCGACTTAAAAGATATGAATACAATTGGGTGGAAAGAAGATTTAACTTATGATTCAATTATCTTAAAAGACTTATATAAAGCAATGACGTTTGTAACGCCAGAACATGATTTAAAACTACAAAAACTAATTGAGCTTATATCAAACAAAGTTCAAAATCCTATAAATAAAGATAATAAAAAGGTAATAGTATTTACAGCTTTTGCGGATACTGCCAATTATTTATATAAAAATTTGTCGTTGCCTTTAAAAATCAAACATAATTTGGACACTGCTAAAATAACAGGTTCTGGTACTAATGAATGTACATTAAACATTAGTAAAGACTTTAATAATTTATTAATAAACTTCTCACCAAAATCGAAACATAGAGACGTTATACAACCAAATGTGACTGAAGAAATCGAAGTGCTAATTGCTACTGATTGTATTAGTGAGGGGCAGAACTTACAAGACTGTGATTATTTGATCAATTATGATATTCATTGGAATCCGGTTAGAATTATTCAAAGATTTGGTCGTGTAGATAGAATTGGTTCGGATAATGAAGTCATTCAATTAGTTAATTTCTGGCCTAATATGAATTTGGATGATTATATTAATTTAAAAAATAGAGTCGAAAACAGAATGTTAATGTTGGATATATCAGGAACAGGTGAAGATAATGTTTTGACTAACAAATCAAGTGATACTGAATATCGAAAGGAACAATTGAAAAAATTACAAGAAGAAGTAGTTGATCTTGAAGATATGAACACTGGTATTTCAATTACAGACCTTGGATTAAATGATTTTAGAATGGATTTAGTCGAATATGTTAATAAAAATGGGACACTTGAAAATGTAGCTAATGGTATGCATTCAGTAGTTTTCTCAGACTTAGAAAAAGGAATTGAAAAAGGTGTTATATACGTTCTTAAAAATTTAAATGATTCAGTAAATGTAGATAATATGAATCAATTACATCCATTTTATTTAGTTTATATTAAAGAGGATGGAACTATTTTATCTAATCATTTGAACGTTAAAAGTACATTAGATATTCTTAGAGCGATTTCAAAAGGCAATGTAGAACCGATTAAAGAAGCTTATTTTAAATTTAATAATAAAACAAATGACGGTAAAAACATGAAGGAATACTCATTTCTTCTAAATGAAAGTATTGAATCGATTATAAACATAAAAGATGAAACCGATATAGATAGTTTGTTTAAAACAGGTGGAACAACAATGTTGAAAAATGAAATTAAGGGCTTAGAAGATTTTGAATTAATATCTTTTATGGTGATAGTATAATGTTTGATTTACCTAAAAGTTGTTTAGTCAATAAATTTATTCCTAAAAAAGCATTTTATGAAAAAACGACTATTGCCACAAATGTTAAGAAAGAGTTTGTCGACGTTGTCGAAAAAATAATCTGGTTATACAAACTATCACCAGATACAATTGGAATAAACAAAACTTCTAATGTAGAAGAAATTCAAATTTTCGAATTACATTTAAAAGAAAAAACTATACCGAAGAATGTAATTAAAACAATAACTAAAATAATACCATATCCTATATTGTTTATTATCAAATATAATGATGAAATAAGGTTCTCTATAAAAGTTAACGATAATTATTTTACTGAATGGAACGAACAAATCCCATTCGATTTTAAAGGTATTAATTTAGAATATATTTACGAAGAAATTGTAAAAGTTATTATAAAAGAAACAAAAGATAATGTAAAGTTTGAAGAAATTTTAATAAATAAAACAAAAAAGGATGAACTTATTCAACAAATTCAAATTATCAAAAACAAAATGAAAAACGAAAAACAATTTAATAAAAAAGTTGAATTAAATAAAAAATTAAGATTATTAGAAAAAGAAATGGAGGAATTAGTAAATGGATAAATTAGACATGAAATCAGTAGATTTAACTGATGAAAATATAAAAAAAATAGGTGAATTATTTCCTAATGTAATAGTTGAATCTGAAAAAGGGTTATCAATTGATTTTGATTTATTAAAGCAAGAATTGTCAAATGATATAGTTGAAGGTAATAAAGAAAAGTATCAATTAACATGGCCTGGTAAAAAAGAATCTATACTACTTGCTAATACACCAACTAAAAACACATTAAGACCAATAAAAGAAAAATCAGTAGATTTTGATAATACTGAAAACATTTATATTGAGGGGGATAATTTAGAGGCATTAAAAATTTTACAAGAATCATATCTTAATAAAATAAAATGTATTTATATAGATCCTCCCTATAATACAGGAAACGATTTTATATATAATGATAAATTTACTAATTCATCAGAAGGTGAGTTAATTGAGTCTGGGCAAATTGATGAAGAGGGTAATAGGTTAATTACTAATAATCAATCAAATGGAAGATATCACAGTGATTGGCTTTCGATGATGTATTCAAGATTAAAATTAGCAAGGAATTTATTATCAGAGGATGGAGTAATTTTTATAAGTATAGACGATAATGAACAAGCTAATTTGAAGAAGTTATGTGATGAAATTTATGGAGAAAGAAATTTTGTTGCACAGTTTTTATGGACAAAAACTTCAACCCCACCGGCATTATCTAACAAAACTAGAAAAACAGTTGAATATATTTTAGTTTATGAAAAAATAAGAAATAACAATAAGTATTTTGGTTCTTTATTAGATAATGGAGATGTTCCGCTTTTAAATACAGGAAATCCAAATAAAGAATTACTATTCCCAAAAGGAACAGTAAATATTACTTATATAAAAGACGGAATTGTTCTGAAAGGAGAATATGAAAAAGTTCAATTATTAGATGATATTATCGTAAAAGATAGTAAGAATGAAAATGACTTTAGAATGATAGGTCAATTTAAGTGGATTCAGGAAACTGTAAATCAAGAAATAATTAATGGAACTTATTTCTTAATTAAAAGTGAAAAATTATCTGTCAGATTTCAAAGAATAGCCAATGATTTATCGTATAAAACACCAAACAATTTTTTAAATCTAGAATTAAATAGAGAAAACGGAGTTTCAACTAATGAAAGTGCGGTAAAGGAACTTGATGAATTAGGTTTGGGTGGAACTTTTGATTTTCCAAAACCAACTAGTTTAATTAAATATATAATAAATACGATAGGACGATTTGACAGAGAATTAACAGTATTAGATTTCTTTTCAGGTTCTGCTACTACTGCACACTCCGTTCTTGATTTGAACTCAAAAGACGATGGAATTAGAAAGTTTATTATGGTTCAATTACCAGAGATATGTAATGAAAAATACAAAACGATTTGTGACTTTGGTCAAGAAAGAATTCGTAGAGCTGCTAAAAAAATCAAGGAAGAAACAAATGCCGATATAGATTATGGATTTAGAGTTTATAAAGTTGATTCTTCTAATATGAAAGATATTTATTATAAACCAAATGAAATAAAACAAGAAGAATTATCTTTATTTGAAACTAATGTTAAAGAGGATAGGACAAATGAAGATTTATTGGCACAAGTAATTCTTGATTTAGGGTTAACATTAGATTTGAAAATAGAAGAAAAAAATATAGGTAATAATAAGTTCTATTTTATTGATGAAAACTTACTTGTCGCGTGTTTCGATAATGCAATCGATTTAAATCTATTGGATGAAATATGTAAATATAATATATTAAAACTAGTTTTTAAAGAGTCATCTTTTATTAATGACAGTGATAAAATAAACTTAATTGAAAAAATTAAAAAGATATCACCTGATACTGAAGTGAGCGTGATATAAGTGATATTCTTAAGTCATAATTTTAAAGATAAAGAAATAGTTGAACCTATTGCAGTCAGATTAAAAAGAGCTTATGGTGTTTCTAATGTATTTTATGATAGTTGGTCTATTAGTCCTGGTGATAACATTATTGGTAAAATGAATACAGGGCTTGATAATGCCGAATATTTTTTCTATTTTATAAGTGAGAATAGTTTAAAAAGTAAAATGGTAGATTTGGAATGGCAATCTGCTTTGTTTAAAATGTCCAAAGATAATATTAAATTTATTCCAGTAAAGATTGACAAATCTATCCCACCAACTATATTGTTATCCACTTTATATATAGATATGTATTCTAATGGATTTGAAGTAGCGTTACGCCAAATTTTTGATGTAATAAATGATACTAATACCAAAGAAGATATGTCTACATTTTCAAACCTTAAAGTTTCTTTTTATGACGGAGAAGATAACAATTATGTTTTTCAGTTAGAAGCTAAATATTTTTATGAACCCAACACGAGATTTATATTATGTTATAGTAATTTAAATGAAGAAATTGAATTTAAAATTCTTACTGATTCGGTAAATGTAGGTAATGAAATTAATAATTGGGAATTAAATAATGGATTAAAAGTTAATGGTAGATATTTTAGTTTGTTTAGGGGTGTAGAACCTAAATTTCCTATTAGAATCAGTCTAAAACACAAAAATAATTTAAAAATCAATGATGTTTTACTGATGTGGGCTGTCAAAGAAAATCAATTTGAACAAATTCCGATAAGTTACGAAAGAAGGTCAATTCGATGAAACTAAAGTTTAAGCAACAACAATATCAAATTGATGCGGTTAATGCAATTGTAGATTGTTTTGAAGGTCAACCTAAAAAAAATAGAAAAGATTTAATAGATAGATATACAAAATCTTATTCAAGAAAAATTAATGATCGTTCAGAGCAGATATCATTAGTAGAAGATAAAGAGGTTGAAGTATACGCTTTTGGTAATCACTCATTAATATTAACAGACACTGATTTAAAAAATAATATTAGAAAAGTTCAACAACGAAATGACATTAATTATACTGATTGTAAAAGTTTAGATTTTACTGTTGAAATGGAAACAGGAACAGGAAAAACATATACTTATATAAGAAGTATGTATGAATTTAATGAAAAATATGGTTGGAGTAAGTTTATTGTTATGGTTCCTAGTATAGCAATAAGAGAAGGTGTATTAAAATCTTTTCAGATAACTCAGGACCATTTTCAAGAAATTTATAAAAAGAAAATAAGATTTTTTATTTATAATTCTGCAAATAGTTCTAATATTGCTAATATTAATGCCTTTGCATCAGATGATTCTATCCAGGTAATGATTATTAATTATCAAGCATTTAATGCTAAAAGCAGAGCTAACAGACGAATCTATGAGGAATTAGACGAACTTCAATCAAGAAGACCAATCGATGTCATTAAAAGTGTGAAACCTATTTTAATTATTGATGAGCCTCAAAAATTCGGTGATAAAACGGAAGAACTATTTAAAGAATTTAATCCTTTATTTACTGTTCGTTATTCAGCTACTCACAAAAAGAATAAAGAATATAATAAAGTATATAGATTAGATGCTGTTGATGCATATAATCAAAAACTCGTAAAAAAAATAAATGTAAAAGGAATTGATATTTTAAATAATAAATCAGAGGATACATATTTATTTTTAGATAGTGTTGATTTAAGCAGTAAACATGATCCGATTGCAAGAATGGAAATAGAAGTTAAAACATCAAATGGGACTACAAGAAAATTAATGAAAATAAAAGCTAATGATGATTTATATGTTAAATCAGGATACCTAACTTCTTATAAAGGCTACGTTGTTAGTGAAATTGATGCTAGGTATGAAGCTTACGATAAAGTGTTTTTCACTAATGGTGTAGAAATATCAGTTGGACAAATGTTTGGTGATGTTGATAAAAATCATTTAACAAGAATTCAAATTCGTGAAACAATAAGATCACATTTTGAAAAAGAGAAGGAATTGTATAAATTAGGTGTAAAAGTTTTATCATTATTTTTTATAGATGAAGTTGCAAAATACAAGTATTATGGTGATGGAAAAGCTTTAAAAGGTGAATATGCACGTATTTTTGAAGAAGAATATATAAATTCATTACAAGATTATAGAGAAATTTTGAATGATGATTATATGAGTTATTTAGATTCTTTTGATACAGGTAAAATTCATGCAGGATATTTTTCTATTGACAAAAAAGGCTATGAAGTAGATTCAGTTATTAATGATAAAAAAGAATATTTAAGTTTTGACGAAAATGCTTATGATTTAATTATGAAGGACAAAGAAAGACTGTTGAGTTTAGAAGAACCAGTGAGGTTTATATTTTCACACTCAGCTTTAAGGGAAGGATGGGACAACCCAAATATTTTTCAAATATGTACTTTAAAGCACAGTAATTCTGAAATTAGTAAACGTCAAGAAATAGGTCGTGGGCTTCGTATTTGTGTAAATAATAGCGGTGAAAGAATGGATTATGGCTTGTTAGAAACTGATTTTCATAGAATTAATACATTAACAGTAGTTGCAAGTGAATCTTATGATAAATTTGCCACAGCACTTCAAAAAGAAATGGCTGAAACTATATCGCTTCGTCCCAAAAATTTCGTTCAAGAAAATTTTGTCGATAAAATATTAATTAATGAAAATGGCGAAAAATATATTTTCACACAAGAGAAATACCAAGATTTATTAATTTACAATATAATGTCTGGTTATATTGATAAAGATAACAATTATAAAGTTACAGATAAATTTTTAAGTGATTTAGAAAAGGAAACTTTAGAAATTCTTCCTGATCTTTTAGGATTTGAAAAAGAATACACAAATTTAATGAGAAAACTATACTTGACCAATACAAAACTAGTTAATGATGAAAGAAGAGAAAATATTAAAAAATTAATTCCTAATCAAAACTTCATGAAAAAAGAATTTCAAGATTTGTGGAATAAAATTAATATAAAAACAACTTACGAGGTAATTTTCGATAGTGATGAATTAATTAACAAGGCAATAAATGCTATAAATGAGAAATTTAATATTAACAAAATGAAAGTTAAAATAACTGAAGGAAGCCAAAAGGATACTATAAGCTCTGTATCTCTTAATGCTTCAGAATCGATGAGAGAACATAAAACAGAAATCAAAGTTATAGAGGATTTTACACCATCGCAGATAAAATATGATTTAATTGGTGAAATAACAAATGCTACTAATTTAACTAGAAAAACTGTTATAAAAATATTATCGAATATTTTGAGTGAAAAATTTGCCATGTTTAAATATAATCCGGAAGAATTTATTCGTAAAGTATCAAATATTATTAATCAAGAAAAAGCTACTACAGTAATTAATGGGATTACTTATCATAAAACAGCTCAAAAATATGACAATGAAATATTTACTATAAATAGTATTCAAGGCGAAGTTGGTGACAATGCTATTGAAGTAAAGAAGCATATATATGATTTTTTAGTTACCGATTCAAAAACTGAAAGGGAGTTTGCAAAAAAACTAGAGAGTGGAGAAATTACGGTATATGCTAAATTACCTAATGGTTTTAAAATTCCGACACCTGTAGGAAATTATAATCCTGATTGGGCTATTGTTTTTGATAATTCCGATTTTAAATATGTATATTTTATAGCTGAAACAAAAGGAAGTTTAAATACAATGGAACTTAGAGAGGTTGAGCAAGCTAAAATCGAGTGTGCTAAAAAACATTTTAAAGCCATATCAAATGGTGAAGTTAAGTATGATGTAGTAGATAATTACGAGTCATTAATGAATATTGTTGCTTAATACTATGATATACACTTTAGAAATTTAAAGTTCTTTGTATAAATTTTAAATAGTATTTAGTAATATATTAGTTTGATTAATAAAAGTTATATTTAAGAGATAATTAACATCTCTTTTATTTTCGAATTGTTAAAACTATTTATAATTCATTTAATTTAACAAAAAAATAAATATTTTAAATAACTTGCATTATTATTAACATTATGTTATACTCTTTAGACCTAGCAA
>DUUN01000295.1 GCA_012841535.1 Gallicola sp.
AATACACCTTTTGAACTATTACAATCTGCAGGCTTAATCACTAAAGGGAATTTGAAATTACTGAAACTTACTTCACTAGCATTTGAAACCTCAATATGGTTTGCTGTTGGTATACCTGTATCCTTCATGATCTTTTTCATATACATTTTATTTGTTACTTTTAAGGCTTTATCATGCGAGATATAGCATGGCAGTTTAATTTCCTCCGATACTTTTGCAACAGTTAGTAATGCTTGGTCTGTGCAGGCAGTTGTAATTAAGTCTACATTCTCTTCAATCGCTATTCTTTTAACAGCATCTATATCTAAGGTACTTGCTTGATAATGAAAATCAGCATAGTTTTTAGCTGGTGGATTTTCGTAGTAGTCAATTAGAATAGTATAATAACCTCTATTCTTGAACTCTTGAATTAAAGATATTTGATCAAAACCTCCTGCTAGTATAAGCACTTTTAAATTTTTATTCATTTTACACCTCCAAAGCTTCTTGTTATTTGCTCATTCATAATATTTTGAGCTAGTAAATATTTTGCAAGCTCGATTAATCCCATGAAAACACTATATATAAGAACAGTAATAATTGAGTCTAAATTAAATATCTTAGCGAGAGTAAATACAATTATAACTAGTAATAGCCTAAAAACATATAAAACAAAAGCTTTTTTCTGATGTTCAAATATAGAAAAAACCGTGCTTATTGGATGGAAAATAAAGTGAAAAAATACCTCTATAGATAAAATTCGTGCAAACATTCCTGCAGCTCTCCAATCTGAACCAAATACAAAAGAAAAAAGAGTTGGCCCAAATAAAATTAATGTTAACATTGGAATACTAGCTAGTAAAATCAACTTCTTTAATAGTTTATTTGATAACTCTTTAATTCTCACAGGGTTAGTCCTACCTATGCTTGCTGCTTCACCATAAAACACATCTTGAACTGATTTCCCAACAATTGTCATAGGTAAAAATGTAATCCCTCGTGCTAAACCATATAGACCTACTATACCTGAGCCATACAATGAAGACATGAAAATTGTCGGGAGTTGACCAGATGCTGATAATATAAATAGACCAGGTGCAGTATATAATGGAAATCTAATATAACGCTTCGCTAATTTTTTGATTTTTTGATACTCTACCCTTTTAATCATTTCTTTAAATTCGCCTATATTAGGCTTTATCAAAGTGAATATCCCCGCACTTTGGCTTAAAATATTACCAATAATTAACCCAATTGCCCCGACATTAAACAACCCTAATCCAATCTTCGTGGAGTTTCCTGTTATACTTTGACTGTATTTTGTGACAGTTATAGACTTGAAATTTCTTTTCCTGAATGCCCATTGAGACATAACTGTATATAGACCAGTTAAAAAAAATCCAATAGGGATAAAGTATTTAAATTGTGATATTTCTTTAGCTTTAAATAGTCCTAGAAAAAAATCTCCAGCGATAACCACTGCAAAAAATAAAATTGAAGTCGCAAAAAATAAAATAAATAAACAGAGAATTAATACATTAAATGCTTTTTCATCATCATCTGCTATAGGAATTGCTGAGTCATAAGATAATGCACCTAACAGGTTTATCATCCCTAAAAAAGCAATATATACGGTCAAGACTCCGTATTGTTCAGGAGAATATAATCTTGTAATTACAGGTGATAGTAGAATACTTAATGCCTGAGCAAAAACAGCTCCGCCTGTAATCATTAATACATTTTTTGTAAAGCTGCCTTCTTTTATTGAATTTATAGTCACTTTATTTTTAATCAAAAATTTTTCACCTTCTCTTTTAATCAAGAAAACCATGTTTTTTAAATGTATCAAAGTATATTTGACTTGTATAATTATTTCTACTTTCTTGGACAAGTTGTCTGCTTAAAATACCATGCTCTTTCAATAATTCTGGTTTTTCAAAATACTTGTATAGAGCATACAAAAAATCCTTAACTTCTGGATGAGTAATAAAACAGTTTCGATTTCTCAAGTTATTTTCTTCTACACTATTAATACGATCACTAAGAACCATCCCCATTCCAGAAGCTCTTGCTTCTGTAATTGATATATTACCATTTGAATAATCTGCTGGTAAAATCAAAATATCTGATTTTTTGTAAATAAGATGCATATTATTCCAAGAATCAATTTTATCCAGAAACTCTATATTGCTAAGTTTATTATTTTCAATAAAATTTATACATTGCTCTTTTTGAGATCCTTCTGCATTCATCAGCATTTTAACATTAGGATATTTTAAAGAAAGCTGTTTAAATACTTCAAGAGCAACTAGAGGCTTATATCTTTCGACAAGCCTATTTGCAAATAATAGCGTTATTGGTTCCCCTACTTTCTTATCTCTTAAGGGGTGCTTATAATATTCGTCTATATCTTTAGGATAAGGAAGGATAGTAACTTTCTCTTTTGGTAAATCAAACTCTTCTAAAAACTGTTTTTTAGCAACTTCTCCCATTCCAATGTATAGATCTACTTTTTTAAATAACTTCTTCATTAAATTAATCTTTCTTGAAGAATTTTCTTTCGTAATTAAATCTGTAGAACCTTGATCGTCATTCGTCACATATCTTAATGGTTCACTCATGACTGCTACTTTCGCTCCCAAAAGTTTCGCAAAATGAAGTACTAAAACATGCCATTTCATAAATCCACCTAGGGTTACAATATCTGGTTTGAATCGAAGCATGTCAATGAATAAGCCTAAAGAAAAATAGCCTACTTTCGGAAATTTTCCTGATGCTTTCATTATTTTACATTTGTCTCCTAACGGTATTTTCCACCAATCAGGTCTCGTTTCATCTATATATTCATAAAACCAAAATTCAGCATCAAAATACTCTTGAAGAGCATAACAAAATTTCACTTGGTATGGCGACGCCATATTACTTATAAAAAGATATTTTTTATTCAATCAATTCCACCTGCTTTCTTTCCCAGTTGTATGACTCTTATTTTCGAAGTAATATTAATCCCTAACCATGAAAAGATGTAAAGAATTGAAACAATAAATAATGCTCCTCTAAACAATTGACTCGGGGAATACAAATACCATCTCGGCGCTGTAATAATAACTGTATATAATAATAATTTTGAATAGCTACTTGTTTTTTTAGGCAAATTATTAATTATTAAAACTAAAATAGTAGCAATTAGAATCACACCTGTCCAACCGAACCAAAAATAAAAGTGAGTTGGTATAAACCCTCCACCCATATTAAAATAATATTCTCTTGATACGAATGAAGTTACCTCTCGCATAGGTGAATTAGAAACACCAAAAATGGATTTTATAAACTCAAATGCAGATTGAATTCTATTTTCTATAGTAGCACTGTGTGAGGCCGCAACATGTGTAGCAGAAGCATAGTACGCATAGGTAGCAGTGTCAAAAACAAAATATCCAGAAAAAAGATTTCTTATAATTGATACTATACTTATATCAACAAATGTAAAACTTGTTCTATAAGCATTAACTAAACTGTTAAAAATAATCCCAATTATTGAGAACAGTGATATTTTGTAAAAAGATAATTTTTCAATAAAAATAGTTAATGATAAAAATATTGCAAGCTGCATTGAAGTTATTCTTCCACCATAATATACATCCTGTAGAATGAAAATTATAACAAACATAATTATTAAGTTTTTTTTATATCTACTTTTTCCTGAAAAATAAAAAGCAAATAAAAATAAAATTTTTGAGTACTCAAAAATTGGATTGATCCGAACTGAATATGCATCAAAACCCCCTCTTTCTACGCCAAAGAAAAAACTTGCCATCAGCATAATCATAATCAACCAATAAATTATTGAGTTTTTTCTTTCTTTGAATTTTAAACTCTCTGTTGAGGGACGATATTCATTATAAAATAATGAAACAATAGTCATGAACATTAAAAGAATTCTTATTGTCAACCCATAAATATTTGTTGTTTTAACTTCTGTAAATGGAACACTTAAATTTCCTGCAGTAATATATTCACCCATCACCACACTGTAGTTTACATAAAATATAAAAATAAACATTATAGTCAATGGTAAGTTTTTTCTTCCTTTGTATAAAAGTAATCCAGACATAACCAATACTGCTAATGCATCTATTTTATTACTAAAACTCGTAATCGGTATAAAACATGCATAAATATAAAGCAGGCCAATAGCTAAAACTCTATATGTAATATCTTTTCTTATCTTCATTCTTGACTCGGCCTCCAATTCAATTCGATTTAACTAAATTATTGTATAAAGAAATATATTCTTCATACTTAAGCTTCCTATCATATTTCTTTATTGCCCTATCAACACATTCTTTTATATACGAATGTTTCTCCGAAACTCTTATGTTGGAAATATTTTCATATAGTTTTACACTTGATCTTTCTTTCACAACCATTCCCGTTTTATTATTAATACTTTCTGGACTTCCACCCGTTTCAAATGTTATAACAGGAGTTCCACAAGCTAAAGCCTCCAAATTTACTGTAGGGAAATTGTCTTCTAAAGTTGGATTAACGAATATATCTGCACTTGAGTAAATATCCGCTAATTCCTCTACATTATTAGTTCTTGAAATCCCAATTATATTCTCAGGAATTTCTTTTAACTGCTTATTTGAAAGACCGACAAGAACAATTACTTCATCTTCTTTCAAATTAGTAGATAATTCAAGAAAATAATTAATTCCCTTACTCTGAGTCCATATACTAGCAACTCCAAGAATAATGAACTTATCATCTAATTCATACTTTTTACGAAATTCATTATCTGTTGGCTTAAAAAAAGATAACTCTATACCATTATTAATAACTTCAATTCTATAATCCTTTAAGAAAGATTTACCAACTAGGTTTGATAGCCAATTTGAAGGTGTTACAAGCATCATATTATCTACACCCATGAAAATCTCTTTCTTTTTATTATAATTCCACTCTGAATTATCAATCAAAACACTTTTCGGATATTCTTGCTTTTGTGGACAATCAAAACACCCGGTTTTCCATTTCTTACACCCTATATAGTCAAAATGTGAACAATGACCAGTAAAACTCCAACAATCATGCAGTGTCCATATTACAGGTTTATTTGCCTCTTTCAAATAATTGAAAAGAATTTCAATATTGATGTAATAACCATGTATATTGTGGAGATGGATTATATCTGGATCAATTTTCTTTATTTCTTTAACAAACTCTTTAGTTGCTCGCTTAGATCCAAACCCATGTTTGTCAAGTAATCTTGTCTTTGCCACATGAGTGTAATTGTCAATTTTTGTCCCAATTCTTATCGCATCATCACAGTTTTTTGGCAGACCTCTTCCGTATGCAATATAACTCTCATGCCCTTGATCTATTAGTATATTATGAATATCAATAGCAATTCGTCCTGTGCTACCTATTCCACAAACGGAATTAATCTGCAATACTTTCATTATCTATTTCCCCCAAACCACTCTATTCACATAATCTGTATAAGATAAAATAATCCTCAGCACCTTATCAGACACATTAGGCATACTATAATCTGCAACCAATCTTAAAGTATCTTTTTCTTGAGTCTCTAATATCTCTAGCCCCTGAAGAATTCTATCTTTCTCAAGTCCCACCATCATCACTGATGCTTCTTCCATAGCTTCAGGTCGTTCATGTGCCTGTCTAATGTTAAGTGCCCTAAACCCTATAATGGATGACTCTTCACTGATAGTTCCACTATCACTTAAAACAGCTTTTGCATACTTTTGTAGCTTTACATAATCATTGAATCCAAGGGGCTTCATAGTTTTAACTAATGGGTTGAACTCAACACCTTTAGCTTCAATCATTTTTCTTGTTCTTGGATGCGTACTTACAATCAAAGGCATTTTATATTTTTCCGCAATCGTATTTAAGCTCTCTACTAAATCCATGAAGTTCTGTTCAGAGCTGATATTCTCTTCTCTATGAGCAGAAACTACAAAGTATTTCTCTGTTTCAAGCCCTAACCTTTCAAGTACATCCGATCTCTCAATGTCTTCTTTTCTAGAATTAAGAACTTCAAACATTGGGCTACCAGTTTTAATAACTCTATCTGCAGGAAGTCCTTCTCTTAATAGATACTCTCTTGCAATATCACTATAAGTTAGGTTAATATCTGCTGTATGGTCTACAATCTTTCTGTTAGTTTCTTCAGGGACTCTCTGATCGAAACACCTGTTACCAGCTTCCATGTGGAAAATTGGAATATGTCTTCTCTTTGCAGCAATCGCACAAAGGCAACTATTCGTATCTCCAAGTACTAGAAATGCATCAGGCTTAACTTCTTCAAGGATTGGATCAATCTTCACGAGAATATTTCCTATCGTTTCTACTGCAGTTCCCGTTGCAGCATTCAAGAAATAATCCGGTTTCTTTAAGTTGAAGTCATTGAAGAACACTTCATTCAATTCATAGTCATAGTTCTGTCCAGTATGAACAAGAACATGATCAATTGCTTCTGATTCATCTAATTTATTTATAACAGCTGACAGTCTGATTATTTCTGGTCTAGTCCCAACGACTGTCATGACTTTTAATCTCTTCATCAGTTATACCTCCAAATAATAAGTATCAGGTTTTTCAGGGTCAAACGACTCATTTGCCCACATTATGGTAACCATGTCTGTATCACCAAGATTCTCAATGTTATGTGTATAACCTATTGGGATATCAACGACTTCCATTTTGTCACCACTTACGAAGTACTCTATTACTTCATCTGAATCTATTTTTCTAAATCGAACAACCCCCTTACCACTTACAACTAGAAACTTCTCATTTTTAGTGTGGTGCCAGTGATTACCTTTCGTAATTCCAGGTTTTGATATATTCACTGAAACCTGGCCACGATCAGGCGTTTTAATGAATTCTGTAAAAGATCCCCGTTGATCTACATTCATCTTTAAGTCGTAACTAAACTTGTTTTCAGGTAAGTAGCTTAGATATGTACTGTATAGCTTCTTTGTAAATGCATCAGACATATTTGGCACTGATCTATCTTCTCTACTATTTTTGAACGAGTAAATCAAATCTACTATTTCACCTAGAGTAATAGTATGTACGACAGGCACTTCACAGAATAAATCTACTTTATTTTCTTTTCCTTCTATTGCATTAATC
>DUUN01000808.1 GCA_012841535.1 Gallicola sp.
AGATTATAAGAAACGTCGCTAATATTTTCTATTGCTTTTATAACTTCTTTATGTTGCCAGTTACTACTTACACCACCGGCAAAACATATTGTAGAATCAACATCATAATTTCTTGAAATATTTTTATCAACAATAGGATAATTTGTTATGAGTACAATATTTTTATTAAACAAATGAAGTCTTTCATTAATGCTTTCTCTTGTTGAAACAATTCCATCAAATCTTTTAACTGAGTAAATTTCAATTTTTTTATATAAAAATGAAAAAACTATTCTTAACAATGGATGTAAATAGCTTTTCTCTTCAATTGTACCTGGTACATTTTCATGCATATCAAATATTACTTTTTTTCCTGATTTTTTCAATGCCAATCCAGTAAAAATTAATTCTGGATCATGAAAATGATAAATATCGCAATCTAACTGAAGTGCTTTTTTCTTGATTAATTGTGATGATCTAAGAATACGTTTGACTCGATTGTCAAAAGTACCAACATCAAAAATCTTTATACCTTCAACAATATCATCACCTTTACCATCAGCTACAATTAGTGAAACATCGTAACCTTCAGCTGAGAGGCTTTTACACTCCTTCCTAAAAATTCTTCCATCAAAACGTGGATGAACACTCGTCAAATGACAAACTTTGGTCATATTATATCGTTTAATTCTTCAAATTATATTGTGGCAACAAAAAAAGTCAAGTCATCTCAACTGCCAAATATAGTGTAGTTTCTTGCACATCAAAAAAACATCAGCACATAAATATTATCCATTCTCAACAAATGCACATCAAAAATCATTCAGAACTTTCTTTTCAAAAAAAGTTAAGTATCACTTCTGTTTTTTGATATTCCTTAAATCAATCTTTGAACCAAGATAGTCATAGTATTCTTTTGTAAAGTAACCAAAACCGGTTGTAAAAGTCATTTCACCAATATAAGGTTTTCCATTTATATCATAAAAATCGATTCTTACTTGCGGAATATCCTTTGATAAAACTTTTGCAATTTCAATCATTTTATCAAGAGATTCCGGTTTCGGTATTTCTTTATCACTGTATCTGTAATGTTCACTTGACAATAAAAATTCAGATTTATTATTCCAATTCAAATCATAAAGTGACAAATCAAATCCATTTATTGAACGATTAAATATAACTAAAATTACTTCTGGATTCCCATGAAAACACCAAACCTTATAATCTATTAAAGAGGAACTAAATGAATCTTTATTCTCTAGTAATTCTTCTGCTATCAAACAAGGTTTAATTCTTGTATAATGTAATTGTGCAGCAGAATAACCATATGGTATAGACAACCACCTATTTAATTGTTTGATAGTTGATTTTTTATTTAATGTTGATTTATCTTCAACAATTAAAATTGTTCCACATCCATTATTAGTTTTTAATACAAAACTATTCGGTAGTTTATCAAAATTAATATCCAATGCATTAACCCATTTACCATATAGTTTTGGTAAATATTGTTCAAAACCATTTTCTTTGATGAAATCGCGTACAATATACTTATCAGCACATTTTGTCCATATAGAAGTATCAGAATTAAACTGTAGCCAATATATTTTTTCAATTAAATTTCTTGGATTTTCCCAATCTATTTTCTTTTTAAAGAATGGGAAATAAATTCTTTCTACTTCTTTCTTGTAATCTTTTTCAACATCATACTTGTGTTTTCTATAAGCTAAATATCTGTAAACATAAAATCTATTAAAATATTTAAGTATTTTCTCTTTCATAATAATCTGGTAATGAATTTTAATCAAGAATAAAAACAATAATTTTTTAAAATCTATAAAATCGCAAACTATTTATTTCTATTTATATAAAGAAAAAAAATAGATAGTCCTGATTTTAAGTACTCAAATATAAATCTGTGAATAGAATCATATTGACAAAGACCCTTGTATATTAATATATTTTTAATATACGAAGGTTTACTAATACTTTCTTTTCGTTTGACATGATTACAATCAAACTTATCTAAAATAACAACATCCATTTTCTCTTTCCATACTGGAAAACTTAATTTTGATAAATATGTACTGTAACTATTTTCATAAATTTTTAAATATCTATTGTGATTCGATATTATATCTAAAATTTTGTATTTAAAACCCTTAATGTCATTATGTTTTATAATAAATCCATTATATCCATTAGAAATAATTTCACGATTCCCATTTTTATAATTCGCAATCAAAGATA
>DUUN01000554.1 GCA_012841535.1 Gallicola sp.
AACACAGCGGTTTCATTATAAATACAGGCCATGCAACCGGACAAGATATTCTTGCCGTAATTGACGAAGCAAAAAAACGGGTAAAAGAAAATTTTGGTATAGATTTGGAAGTCGAACAACGAATAATATAGTAAAAAAAAATGGGTGGAACTACCTTATTTATAATATCTACATTCAGCAGTGGAATTGGGGGTCATTATAACACAATGCTTGCTTATTACGAAGCTTACACAAACAGCTGCAAAGATAAAACCATAATAATTAATTTTGGGAAACGAGAATCTCCATTAATAAATAAGAGTAATTTTGAATGTATAAATATTATATTCAACAAATGGACATTTTTAAAGCAGCTTTTTAAAGCTTTATCTCTTACAAATAAATATAATATAAAAAACATTATATCATTTGATTCTCATGCTTATCTAATTGCAAGAATATTAGGCCTCTTAAATAATAAAATCAAGGTAACAAATATCTTATGTGGGGGACCTAATCCAAAAAAATATTATCCCTACTCTACAAAACAAATATTAATAACAAAAGAAAATTTTGATTATTTTTTTTTAAAGAGGAAAATGAAAAATCCCAGGATATTTTATATCCCAAATAGAATATATTCCTTGCACCAAAACAAAATCCTCATAGAAGAAATAAAATCTAAATACAATTTAGAAAATAAAAAAGTATTTCTCAAAATAAGCAGGCTGTGTTCTTATTATAAAAACAGTATTTTTCAAGCAATAAACTTTGTTGATGCTATCAATTCACAAAATTATATTTTAGTATTAATAGGTAATGTTGAAGATAAAAAATTATATGAAGAAATTTCAAATAATAAAAATGTAGTTATAATAGATGAGCGTAATATCACTTCTCAAGCTAATAAAATTATCGATATTTGTGATTTTTATATTGGTACAGGAAGAGGCATAATGGAAGCAGCTTCTCTTGGTAAAATACTTTTTGTTCCAAATAAAGCGAGTAAATATCCTCTTCTTCTAGATGAAAATAATTTTGAAGTTGCTTTTAATTATAATTTTTCTGAAAGAATAGATATTGATATAAATGATAAAGAATATATCCAAAATATTAACAATATATTGCAAGATCAAGTCCAAACAGAGAAATTGGTCAAATTATCTCTAAATAAATTTTATCAATATTTTAATATAATGAATGTGATAAATGACTTGATAGAGATAATAAATAAAAATAATTATGAAGGGAGCATTACATACAGATTAAAATATATTTATGATTTAATAAATCATTTCTTAAGAACATTGAAAGCATCATTAATTGATTAAAAATGAACAAACTCAATAATAAAATAATAAATCCATTTTTTCTCTACTTTGTTTTTTTATCTCTTCCTATCTTATCGTTGTTTAATTATATTATCAGTTTATTAATTGATGTTGAAATTAAGGATATTACTGCATATTTAAGACTTATTTTAATCTTTGCTATTATATTGATAAATAAACATAATACATTATATTATTTGTTTTTATTCCTTTATTTTACTTTATATATCATATTTACTAAGAACCCTTATCCCATAAGTGCAAAAGCAAATTTTATGATTAGTTTTATTTGTTTTTTAAGCTTGACAAAATTTGTTACAGACAATAATATTATTTTAACCTCTAAATCAGGAAGCTATACTTTTAAATATCTAGATATAATCATTCATGCGTTTTTTATAATATCCTTTATTGTCGCTTTAATAAGTGGTATAACAGATAAATGGGGAAGAATTTATTTAAATTCGTTTTTATCGGCTCACAATTTAGGCTATATTCTGGTTGCATTTTCTTATTATTTTCTTATTATTAAAAAGAATCGAATAGGATTTCTCTATATCCTATTTTCTATAATACTTGGTTCAAGGACTGTAATTTTAATGGTCTTAATTATAGTTATTGTTTATTTCAAAGGGAGAAAATTAAAAGAAATAATTCCAGCCTTAATAATTGTATTAATTTTGGGATTATTATTTCTATATTTTTTTAATG
>DUUN01000833.1 GCA_012841535.1 Gallicola sp.
ACCTATACCACTCAAATTAAAACTTAAAGATATGTTAGAAGATAATGTTGATGAAAAATATTATTTGAGTAATAAAATGATAGATTATTTAGAATGTAAAAGTGGGGATGCAGGAAATTATGATAGGTCATCAGCATATAGACCTTTAAATGAAGATAGTGATTATGCTTGGACAATAAATACTCGTGCTGGTTCAAGACCAACTGATAATTTTATTAAAGTTCATGAAGCAACTAAACAAGGTTATGCACTAGCAACTGATGGTGATGGTGTTTATATAAATAGACCACATCAAAAAAGGGGTGTAGTTCAAAAAGGGAAAATTCAAACATTAAAAACAACTGTAGATGATATTGGTGTTGTAGTTAAAGATAATTTAAAATCGAAATTATGTAATGATTTGATTGAAAAAGGAATAGCAAAAGAAAATGATGTTATTAAACATAGTTATACAGGACAAATAATGGATGGAAACAAAAAATGTATAGAAATGAATAATTTAATGCCAACAATGACGACTAGACCAGACTGTTTAGGTGTAACTGTTAAAGATAATAGCAATTTAAGAATAAGAAAATTAACGCCAAAAGAATGTTTTAGATTAATGGGTGTTAAAGATGAAGATTACGAAAGAATAGCACAAAATCAATCAAATAGCAGTTTATATCATTTAGCAGGCGACAGTATAGTAGTAAATGTATTAATGGCTATATTTAAAGAATTATTAAGAGGTGATTAAATGATAATAGATTATCCAAAGAACCTTATAAAGAAACTATTAGATTTAGACCAAGATAAGAAATACGAAATAAAAGAGCATAAGAAAAAGCGATCACTTGACGCAAATGCTTATTACTGGTCTCTTATAAACCAACTAGCAAACAAACTCAATTTAGGAAACGAGGAACTGCATAGAAAAATGTTACAAGATTATTCACAAGTTATGATAGTTCCTCTAACACCCTTGCAAAATCCGAAAGGCTATTTTAAATATTATGAAGAATACCAAAAAGGGAAAATAAAAGGGCAGGAGATAATTCAGTATAAAGTTTATTTGCCATCAAGTGAGATGAATAGCAAAGAGTTTTGGCACTTATTACAAGGGTTAGAGAACGAATGTAGGGAACAAGGAATAGAAACACTAGAAGAAAGAAAAGTCCGTGAAATGATAGAAAGAATGGAAAACAAAGAGGTGTTGAAATGAAAACATTAAAAACGATTGATAAAATAATGCAAACATATTTAGATTTAATTTACTTGATGTTGGTATTAGCAATAATAGAAATAATAATAGGAGTGATTAGATGAATAAAGAAGAAATAAAAAAACTTATTAATGACCCATTACTTAAAGACAAAATTACAAATTCAACAAATATATTAATGGATATATATGAATTAGGATTTAATAACGGTTTTAAATTATCCCAATCTCAACTAGATATAGCAAACGAGAAGTTAGATAAAATAAAAGAACTAATTGAGGAAAATGAAGTTTATAATGGGATTGAGTATATTTTAAACCCTGATAAAGTGTTCAAAACAAAAGATATTTTATCAATAATAGGTGGTAATGATGAGTGAAGAAT
>DUUN01000104.1 GCA_012841535.1 Gallicola sp.
AAAACAAGAAGTGAAGGAATCAACATATATCCAATATGTCGAAATCTATAACCGATATGCAGGAAAATCAATCGGAAATAAAAAGGTTATCGAAGTATCTGCTTCTGATATTCAAACTTTTATTAACAATATATCGGCTTATTCTGCACTTAAGAAAACCAGACAAATATTTAGAGATTTGTTTGATTTATTGCATAAGCAAGGATATATTAAAAGCAATCCAATGACTTTAGTAGTTCTCCCAAAAAGAAATAAAGATGACTCGCCGGATGAAAGCGATAATGACGGGAACGATATTTTATTACATAAAGATGAGATTGCTTTGCTTGATTACTTATCAGTAGACAGCAAAAGTAAAAAGAAGAAGAACAAATATTATTATCCGGTTAAGTTTATTATTTATTCCGGGTTAAGAAAAGGCGAAATGTTAGGGTTACAATGGAAACACATTGACTTTAAAAACGATACGATAAAGGTAAATCAGCAATGGAATTACAACTCAAAGAAAATTACAAGTGTCAAATCTAAAGCAGCGAACAGAACAATCCCCTTGCTTAAAAAAGCAAAAGAAGCTTTGCTAGAATTAAGCAACTTAAAAATTCATTCTGCAGAAGATTTTATCTTTTTAAATGACTGTATTGGCATAACTCAAAGATTGGCACACTATACCAAAGTGTTAGGCTTCCAAATCAACGCACATTTATTAAGACATACTTTTGCCAGTAGATGTTATGCTGCAGGTTTAGATCCGATTGCTATCAGAGATTTAATGGGGCATGAAACAGTAGATACTACTTTAAATGTTTACACTCACACACTAACAAGCGAAGATAAAGAGATAATCTCGCAAATGAGAGCAGAACTAATAGAAAAAGGCATTTTAATTCTGACACACAATAACAACGCTTTTGACACACAAATTGACACACAAATTTCAATTTTGTAGACGGTATGAAAACAAAAAAAGATAACCCGCATAGGCAAATGTAAAGTTATCTTTCTGTTTTTGTAGACACACAAATAACATTTCGACACTATATGCTATTTTTATGTGTTTTATTCAAATGGAGCAGGTAACGAGAATTGTCATCAATTTACTTGCTATCAACAAATCGTTCATTTTATCCCACTTTTAGCACACTTTTAGATAGTTTTTGCACAAAATCAGTTAATTTTATACCATATTTGAATGGTTTTATCCCACCCATAAAAACTTGACACACAACGCTGACACACAAGTTTTTATCAATATTCAAACAGAATTTATAAATATTAGGAAGAAAAGGAGTTATATATATATGATAGAAGATTTAAAGATTTTATTAACAGAATTAGAAATAATAAACGATGCACAAATTAATTCGGAAAGTTATGAGAATAATGATAAATACAGAATTGCTCAAACATTGTTTAACACTTTAACAGGTGAAAAAATAAAGGAAATTAATAACCTGATTAAAGATTTAGAAGAAGAATATTATAATAAAGAGGACTAATTTTAGCCCTCTTTTATTTTGGTTTATTATTCTTATTTTTTAGTTGTAACTTCATTCTGCGGTGAGAATATATCTTCTATATCTAGGTCTAGTATCTTGCATAATTTAAATGTGTTTGACATGTTGGGTTTATACTTCCCTCTTTCCCAGAGT
>DUUN01000643.1 GCA_012841535.1 Gallicola sp.
GATAATACTGCTAACATTATTATAGAAAAAACTGAAGCTTTAACAGTTATCGATGTTAATAGTGGAAGAAATGAAAAATATTTAGAAATAAACAAATTAGCTACAAAGGAATCTTTAAGACAAATAGAATTAAGAAATATTCGAGGGATAGTAATAGTAGATATTATAAATTTAAATAAAAAGGATTTTGAAGTTTTAAATAGTTTTATAATAAGGGAAGTAGAAAAATACCCAAAAATCAAATATTATGGAAAATCAAAAACAGGACTTTTAGAGTTTATAAGAACTGGAATAAAGATTGACTTTTAAATATATTTAGCATATAATACTTGAGTGTGTAACCGCTCAGATAAGGTTTTAAAGCATAGCACCGAAATCTGGCGAGTCTTAAAATAAGGAGGTGCACGTTAAATGTACGCAATAATTGAAACAGGTGGTAAACAATACAATGTAGAAGCTGGTAAAAGCTACTATATTGAAAAATTAAATGCAGAAGTTGGCGAAAATGTAGAATTTGATAATGTATTATTAATAGCTAACGGAGAAGATGTAAAAGTTGGTAATCCTACAGTTTCAGGAGCTAAAATAAAAGCAACTGTTGAAGCTCATGGAAAAGGAAAGAAAATTGTAGTTTTCAAATATAAAGCAAAGAAAAACTATAGAAAGAAAAAAGGACATCGTCAACCATTTACAAAAGTTAAAATTGAATCAATAGAAGGTTAAGATGATTAATATTAAAATGACCATAGATTCGAATAATAGGATTAAAAAAGTAGAGTCTAGAGGACATGGAGAATACGACGACAGCGGCAAGGATATAGTTTGTTCAGCAGTTTCGGTATATCTTATTAATACTATTAATACATTAACTGAGATTTTAAAGATTTCTGATAATATAGAATATTCTGTAGATTATGGATTTTATAATTTAACTATTAACTATAATACTATGGCAGAAGAGAATATCAGACAAACTGTACTTATAATGGATAGCTTAAAATTAGCTTTAAAGAGTATAGAGGAAAATTATAATGAATATATTAGCGTTGAATATGAGGAGGTGCGATAATATGTTAAAAATGAACTTACAACTATTTGCTAGTAAAAAGGGAGTAGGTAGTTCAAAAAACGGCCGTGATAGTGCTGCTAAAATGCTAGGTACTAAAAGAGGAGACGGACAATTTGTTCTTGCTGGAAATATTTTAGTAAGACAAAGAGGCACTAAATTTCATCCTGGTAACAATGTAGGAAAAGGTGGAGATGACACTTTATTTGCTACAATTGATGGTATAGTAAAATTTGAAAGAAAAGGTAAAGATAAAAGACAAGTTTCTGTTTATCCAAGAGAAGAATTAGCATAAAAATTTTGCAACACTATTATAGTGTTGCTTTTTTTATGACCTAACACAGAGAGCAGAGTGAACTGATGTAGGTCAGTAGCCTGTTAAATCCAAGTAAACTTGGTCAACAGATTACATGAGACCTGTAATCAAATCAAAGATTTGAACTAGGACTTCAAGATCCAGCGAGACCCAAATCTGTGATTTGGAGCCGAAGTCGTATTATGACCTAACACAGAGAACTAAGAGAGTTAAATTAAAATGATTTTACAATATTTAAGGTTAATATATTTTATAGACTAGGATAATATAGAAATTATATAAATAATGGGTAATAAATTAAATATGTGACTATTTATATATCTGTGATATATTTATATAAAGTAAAAAGAAAGAACAGGTAGTAATATGTTTATAGATGTAGCAAAAATAGAATTAAAGGCAGGAAAGGGAGGCGATGGTGCCGTATCCTTTCGTAGAGAAAAATTTGAACCTTCAGGTGGACCATACGGTGGAGATGGTGGTAATGGAGGGAATATTTATTTAGTAGCAAGTAACAGTATAAGAACATTGATGGATTTTAGATATAAAAGACATTACAAGGCACCAAATGGTGAAAATGGTGGAACAAAGAAAATGTATGGTAAAAAGGGAGAGGATCTTTATTTAAAAGTTCCTGTTGGAACCTTAATAAAGGACTTTGACTCTGACCGTGTTATACATGATATGAAAGAAGATGGGGAAGTTTTTTTAATTTGCAAAGGTGGTAGAGGCGGTAGAGGAAATGCTAAATTTGCAAGTTCAACAAGACAGGCTCCAAGATTTGCAGAACCAGGAACTAAGGGACAGGCAAGAACTATTAAGTTGGAAATAAAACTATTGGCAGATGTTGGATTAGTCGGATTACCAAATGTTGGAAAATCATCGATACTTTCAATTATTAGTGAGGCTAAACCTAAAATTGCAAACTATCACTTTACAACCTTAGAGCCAAATTTAGGTGTTGTTAAAGTAGGTGAGGGAGAATCTTTTGTTATAGCAGATATTCCCGGCCTAATAGAAGGTGCAAGTGAAGGTGTAGGTTTAGGGTTTGATTTTTTAAAGCATATTGAAAGAACCAAGGTTTTAGTTCATGTATTAGATGCTTCCGGTAGTGAGGGAAGAAATCCAGTAGAGGATTATAATACAATTAGAAAGGAAATGCTTTCTTACAATATAAAAATTGCAGATAAAAAAGAAATAATCGTAGCTAATAAAATGGATATTGAAGGAGCCAAGGAAGGCTTAGAAAAAATAAAGGAAGCTTTTCCGGATAAAATCGATGAAATTATTGAAATGTCAGCAGCTACAACAGAAGGTATAGATAAATTAAAATATAAAATTTGGGAATATATTAAAGATGCAAAATTACAGTATGAAACATATGATGAAGAGTATATTCCATTTGAAGAGGAACCAGAACCAGATTACGAAGTAACTGTAAGGGAAGACAATACTTTTATTGTAACGGGACCGTTAATTGATGATTTAGTCTATAGGACGAATTTTGAGGACTATGAGGCCTTAAGACATTTTCAAAAAGTCCTAGATGATAAAGGTGTATTTGAAAGATTAA
Source organism: Gallicola sp. (assembly GCA_012841535.1). Taxonomy (GTDB): domain Bacteria; phylum Bacillota; class Clostridia; order Tissierellales; family Peptoniphilaceae; genus Miniphocaeibacter. Next base: position 2,956 of record DUUN01000643.1, read on the forward strand.
AGGAATTAAACATTGGTAACGGAGATTTAGTAATTGTTGGAGAAATGGAATTTGAATATTTTGATTAGGAGGCTTAATGATAACAACAAAACAAAGAGCTTATTTAAAAAGTTTAGCTCATAAAATGGAACCAGCACTCTTAATAGGAAAAGGTGGAGTATCGGGAAATACCTTAAAACAAATAGATGACCTTTTAACTAAAAGAGAGCTTGTTAAAATAAAAATATTAAATAATAACCTAGATGATAAAGACGAAATTATAAGTACAATATTAGAGAACTTAAATGCAGAATTTGTTCAGTTTATTGGATCTAAATTTACTATATACAGAGAGTCAGATGAGAAGAAAATTGAATTGCCAAAATAAAAAAATAGGTATTATGGGAGGTACTTTTAACCCCATTCATATAGGCCATTTAGTTATGGCTCAAGAAGCCTTGGAATTTAAAAACTTAGATGAAATTATTTTTATTCCTGCAGGATTTCCTCCACACAAGAATAAGGACATTACCTCTGGCCTAAAAAGATTGGAAATGGTTAAGTTGGCTACTGAGGGAAATGAAAAATTCACCGTTTTAGATTATGAAGTAAAAAAAGAAAGTAAAAGCTATTCTATGGAAACTATAGAATATATAAAGGAAATATACCAAGACTGTAGTATTTATTTTATTATGGGGGAAGATTCCTTTATGTATATTGAGAAATGGTATAAATATGAAGAGTTTCTTTCAGAGGTTACAGTTCTTGTTGCAAGAAGATCTTTTGATAAGCAAAAAGTTCTTAGAGAAAAAATTAATAAAATAAATTTAGACGGATATTATGTTGAGGAAATTCCTACAGCATTTTTAGATATATCTTCTACGGAAATTAGAAAAAAATTTAGCTTGAAAAAAAATCCTAGGTATTATTTACCAGACAAGGTTTATAATTATATAATAAAAGAAGGTTTGTATGTTTAGTTTCGAAGAAATAAAAGAAGATTTAAAAAATAACTTAAAACAATCAAGATATGAACATACACTTAGAGTAGTTAAAAAGTCTGAAGAAATTGCTAGTCATTTTGAAGTTGATATTTATAAATGTAAATTAGCAGCACTACTTCACGATTGTGCAAAGGGGAAAGAAGAATATTATAAAAATAAATATATTCTAGAATATTCTAATCTAATAGAGAAAAAAGAATTTGAAGAATTTAAAAACCCCTTTTTAGAACATTGTTTAATAGGGTATTTAGTAGCTAAAAACCATTACAAAATAGAAGATAAGGAAGTTTTAAATGCAATATTATGGCATACTACTGGAAGACTGGCTATGACGGAAATTGAAAAAATAATTTACCTAGCAGATAAAACAGAAGATGGTAGGGACTATCCTTCAGTAGATAAAATAAGGGAAAAGTCATTAATTGATTTAAATGATGCTATAATATTAAGTATTAACAATAATATTAAGTATTTAATAGAAAAGAACCAAATAATTTCAGTAAATACAATAAAATTACGAAATGAACTGTTAGGAGGTATTAGTGGAAGATAGAGTACAATTAATTGTAAAAGCTTGTGAGGACAAGATTGGAAAGGACATTAAGGCAATAGAATTAGAAAAAGGAAGAGCCTTAGCTGATTACTTTATAATAGTAACGGGAAATACACCAAATCAAACACAAGCCATAGCAGATGAGGTAGAAAAAGTTGCCTTAGAGAATGAAATGGAAGTTTTTAGTAAAGAAGGATATAGAGACGGAAATTGGATTCTAGTAGATTTAGGTGATATAATATTACATGTATTTACTCCAGAGTTTAGAGAGTATTATGATTTAGAAAGATTATGGAGTAAATAGAAATAGAATTTAAAGGAGAGATTTTAATGAGCGTAGAATTTATTACAACACATAAGGCACCTGCAGCAATTGGTCCATATTCACAAGGAACTAGAGGATTAAAAGGGGCAGATGTAGTTTTAGTTTCAGGACAACTTCCAATTAAAGATGGTGAGTTAGTAAATGATGTAAAAGAAGCTACTCAAACAAGCTTAGATAATGTTTTAGCTATAGTTGAAGCAGCTGGTGGAAAATTAACAGATATAGCAAGAGTTGGTGTATTTGTTAAAAATATTGGTGATTTCGATGCAATTAACGAAGTATATACTAATTTCTTTGGCGACCACAAACCTGCTAGGGCATTAGTAGAAGTTGCAAAACTACCTAAAGATGCTGTTATAGAAATAGAAGCTACAGCTTTAATAAATGATTCTTTAGAATAATTTTACTCAATAGAGGATAGGAAACTATCCTCTTAATTTTTAAAATAAACTAAAGTATTTATACAATATTTGTTTTAGGAGTTGTTTATGATAGAAAAATTAAAGAGACTTGAAAATAAAAAAAATTATTTTTACATACTATCTTTCCTAATTCCGGTTATAGTTTTTCTGTTAATTTTTATAGTCTCTAGATTTTATCCCTTTGGTGACAGTCAGATATTAGTAATTGATGCCTACCATCAGTATTATCAGTTCATGTTAGAATTAAGAGGAAAAATTTTAAGTGGCGAATCTATTTTCTATAGCTGGCATTTAGGATTAGGTACGGATTTTATTTCCTTAATGGCTTATTATTGTACAAGTCCATTAAACCTATTGACAATTCTTGTTCCAGAATCTATGCTTAGTATTTTTTTTGCTTTATTAATAGCTATAAAAGTAGGACTAGCTGCCTTAACTTGTTCAATTTATTTAAAGTCTATCTATAATGAAAAGGATTATTCTTTAGTTATTTTTTCAGTGCTATACTCCTTATGTGGTTTTATAGCAGGTTATTATTGGAATATTATGTGGATAGATGTTTTTGCCCTCTTCCCATTAGTTATATTGGGTTTAAAGAATATTATATTAAAAAATAAGTATAAAACTTATATAATTTCTTTAGCACTATGTTTTTTTACAAATTACTATATGAGTATTTTTGTTAGTATATTTGCAATAATATTTTATATTTTTTATTCAATAAATATAGGAGTAAAATTTTTTGAATTTATAAAAAGAGGATTTATAATATTAGGAGCTTCAATTTTAGCAGCAGGTTTATTTTCTTGGATTTTAATACCTGCAGCAATTACCTTAACAAATGTCTTTAAAACAGCCAGTCCTTTTTCGGGAAATATTGAAACATATCATTCCTTTATAGATATATTTTCAAATTTTTTAGCCTTTAATTTCCCCACAGTTAGAGAAGGCTTACCTAATATATATTCAGGACTAATTACAATATTCTTTACAGTAGCGTATTTTTTAACAAGAAAAATTAAAATTAAAGAAAAAGTATTAAGCTTACTAGTGGTATTATTATTAATTTTAAGTACCAATATAAATATATTAAACTATATTTGGCATGGATTTAGATATACTAATATGCTTCCCTATAGATTTACATTTATCTTGTCCTTTGTATTAGTTGTAATTGCCTATAAGGGTTATAAAAACCTTAATGAATTTGAAAATAGAGAATATATTTCTATTTCTCTAATAACTTTAGGAATAGTAATATTTCTAGGAAGTAATAGAACAATAGAAGTGTTAATTGCTAATGTTGTTTTATTATTAGTTTACTTAATATTAATATATAGTAATAGAATTAAATATAGGGAAACAATATCTGCCTTAGTATATTTTTTAATTATTGCTGAAGTTTTTGCAAATACCTATATTGGTGTTAGTACAGCAGGAAAAACAGATCATGCTATATTTAATGAAAATAAAAAGGAAATTGAATACTTTATAGATAAGGTGGAAAAGGAAAAAGAAGACAATTTTTATAGAATGGAAGTTCTAGATAGGTTTACCTACAACGATCCTGCCCTATATCAATATAATGGAGTTGCCTTGTTTTCATCGACAATTGATGCAAGGGTATCTACATTTTTAGAAAATATTGGTGTTCCATCCTATCCAATAGGAAATAGGTATTTTTATAATTATGGCTCTCCATTAACAAATGGAATTTTAAATATAGATTATTTTATTTCAAGAAATAAAAAGTTACACGAAAATTTAGGAATAGAATTATTAGAAGAAAATAATAATGTCTTTTTATATAAAAATAATAAGAGCCTACCCTTAGGATTTATGATAAAAGAGCAGGCCTTAAATGAAAATTATTATAGTACTTTATTGGAAAATCAAAATTCTCTTTTTAGGTCTTTTACAGGAATTGATGAAAATATATTTACTGTAGTAGATAAAAATAAAATTAATTCATTAGAAATGAATTTAGAAGAGTATAACAATGGAAGATATAATTATACAATTTCAAATAGCGATTCTGAAGGTCAAATTAATATTGAATATATAATACCTGAAAGTGGATATTATTACATTGAAACCGATAAAGTAGAAGATGAAAAAATAATGCTAGAAACCAATAAGGATAATAAAACTTTAGATGCAAGAAGAAAATCCGTTATGTCTGTTGGATATTTTGAAAAAGGAGAAACAGTTAAATTTATAATAAAAATTAATTCAGAAGATGATGGGGATTATTTTCTAAACTTAGCTTTATTAGAGAAAGAAGTATTTAACGAGGGATACGAAATATTAGAAGAAGAATCTGCTAACTTGGTAAAATATAGTTCTAGAAAAGTGAATATGGAAATAACCACTATAGATAAGGGATACTTATTTACTTCAATTCCCTATAATGAAGGATGGATAGTTTATGTAGATGGAAAGAAAGCAGAAGTAAAACCCTTTAAAGATGCTTTCGTAGGATTATATTTAGAAAAAGGAGAGCATTTAATAGAATTTAAATATACACCAGTAGGATTTAAGGAAGGTGTGATTATAGCAGGGTTTTCTCTTATTATTCTCGTTTTTATTATTAGAAGAGAAAAGAAAAAAGAAATATTTATAATAGAATAAGAAGTTTTAGTTATTAATAATATATTTAAATTGGTGAGAATATGGAAATTGAAATTTTAAGAACTATAGAAGAAATAGAAGAAATAAAAGAGGATTGGGAAACCATTGAAAAAATGAATAATAATAATATTTATGTTCAATATGGTTTTATAAAAAACTGGGTAGAAAATGTATTTGATAAAAATGATGTATTATTTATAATTGTAGTTAAAGAAAAAGATAGTATATTAGGAATAGCACCCTTATATATACAAATAAGAAAAATTCTTTCGTTTAGGATTAAGGAATTAAAATTTATTGGTAATGGGGATTATAAGAATTTTATACTTAAAGAAGATTTTTCAAACAAATACTCTATCATTAAAAAAATATTAGATGTTATTTTTGAAAATGATAACTTATTTGACAGAATAGTCTTAGAAAAGATAGAAAGTAAATCGAATTTAGCATATTATTTTTTAAAAGATGATAGATATAATAAAAACTTTAATTTTTATAATGAAACACCATTTTTAAATTTAAAAAAAATTAGAAACGGAGAATTGAAATTATCAAAACCTTCTAAGGTAAATAAATTTAAAAATAAATTAAAAAGGGATTTAGGCTATAAATTTGAAGTAGAAGAAAATATTAATAAAGAACTTTTTAACGAAATAATTAATCTCCATTTAGAGGAACAAGAGTATTTAAAGGAAGAAATGAATAGAAGGAATAGAAGAAGTATTTTCTTCCAAGAAGGATTAAATAATTTTTATAAAAGTACTGTTGTTAATAATTCGAAAATGATATTATTCATTTTGAAAACAGACAATGATGAAATAATTAACTATAAACTATGCTACAAAGAGAATAAAATTATCTATTCTTGGAATTCAGCTTATAATATTAAGTATGAATCATTTAGTCCCAACAGTGTTATATATAAAGAAATATTTGATTATTTGTTAGACTTCTCAGATATAGAGATATTTGACTTTGGTGCAGGACGATATCCTTGGAAATTTAAATGGACAAAAGATTTTAATATAGTTTATAATTTTGAAAGTTGGAATGAAAAAAATTGGAAAATCAAAATGATTAAGAAATTAATAAATATTAAAAATAAATTTTAAGGGACAAGTGGAACAAAAAAGAATATAAATAAAGATAGCATGTATTTGTTTGATGTATTAATATTTTCTGAATATAGGGCTAAAGGTATAACTAATTTAATTTTTTCCTATTTAAAAAACTTTATGAAGGATAATAAAAAATTAAATTGCTATACAATAGTAGATAATACTAATTTTAAATCTAAAAACATGGTAATAAAAAATGGTTTTTTAAAAATCGGATATTTTATCACCATAAAATTTAAAGATAAAAGAAAAATAATAGTTGATACTTGGAGATAATTTTATGAGTTTTAAAGATATACTAGCTAAGATATTATATTATCCAATAAAATATAAGAACATTTTAGATATAAAAAGACTATATAAATCTTATGAAATTAACAATAAAAAATTAGATTTAATAGATATGAAACCATTGGGAAAAACATTAGTGATTATACCTCATGTTGATGATGAAACTATTGGTCTGGGAGGATTGTTAGTAAAAAACAAGCAGGATAATGAAAAGGTTGATTTTATTTATATGACCGATAGCGGTGGTAGTTTAAAAAAGGGTTCGGAAAATACAAAGCTAATAAGAAAAAATGAAGCTTTTAATTTGGCAAAAGAACTAAAGATAAATAAAATAGAAACCCTAGATGTAGAAAACAACAATGTAGAAAAATTCACAGATTATGCAATAGAAAAACTCAGTAATAAAATTTCAAAGGTAAATTATAAAAATCTATTTATTGTATCACCATTTGATGCTCATCCTGAACATAGATGGGTTAATAAAGTTCTATACAAGGTATTAAAAAAATCGAATTTTAAGGGAGATATATACCTATATGAGGTTAGTAATTTACTGCCTAATAGCCTTATTAATTCATATTGTAAAATAGATTTAAATGAAAAAAACAAACTATATAATATATTTGAAAGTCAAAAAAAAGCTATGGATTTTAATGTTTTCTCAAAATTAAATAAATATAAAGGACTTTCCATAAATGAAAATGAGCCTATTGAGTTTTATACGAAATTAAGTACTAAGGAATATATTAAATTATTAGAAATTTTTAAAAATATTAATATTGAAGATATTATCCCATATAGAATTGGAAATCATAGGTCTTTTTATAAGGTTGTTAATAATGAATACAAGGCTCAAAAATCATTTGATAAATTATTAAATAATTTTTAAATTAAAAACTTCCAGACAATTATACAGTCTGGAAGTTTTAATTTAACATTTCAAGTAGAACATTTAATGAATCTGCCTCTTCATCTACCCGTATTTCAGGATAGGTACCAAATTCAGTATTAGAGGATCCTTCTTCGTTAATTCCCATACCAACAGGCATTGAAAGAATAAAACCACTTTTTGGTAGTTCAATAAAGGCAGTGTTAAGGTTAACACCGTTTCCTCCTGTAAATTGGCCAACGGTATTGGCAAAATCGGTAATATTTGAAAATTGACTAAAAAAATCAGCGGCATTTTTAGTGTTTTTGTTTTGCAATAAGAATATTTCACCTTTAAAACTTGATTTTTTATTAATTCTTATATTATATTCCCTATAAAGGGGAAAGCTTTCAAGGTTTTCCTTAGAGATAGGAGTATCCTTTAACAATGAGGAATTTTTATAATCATTTTTTATTGTTATGTAGGGTAAGTTATTATAATAGTTTAAAAATTCCTTATGATTTTCATTTCTTTCAAGTATAATAGAATCCATTACAAGAGTATCATGAGCTAGTGGTTCAACTATATTATTTAGGACATACTCAATAGATTGTCCTTGGTTATCTCTTATATCGATTATTAAGTAAGGATAATCATTAATACTTTTAAGGAAGTTTTCTATAAGAGGTTTGTCCGTTTCAACAAAGAGAGGACTAAAATCGGTTATTTTTATATAGGCAATTTTATTCTCTAAGAGAATTGTCATAGAAAGTCCACTAAAGTAATCGTTGTTTTTGAAGTTGTTCTTATATTCTCCATAGCGTAATGATGGCATTTTGGAATTTATAACCTTATACCAAGGAGAATTATCCATAGTTTCTAAATATTGTTGGTATAAATAATAATTATCAGAATCTAATAGATATAAATTAGGCTGGTTAAATTCCTTGAAAAAATCAGATAAAATTTTCTCGTAATTTATGTCATCTTTTGTTTCTTTAATCAATTCTTTATATTTTTCTCTTATTTTATTTAGGTTTATTTCAGCATATTTTTCGTTAATAGATAAATAGGGATAATCGTTTTCTAATAAATCTATTATAAAGTTAAATTCCTCTAGTTTATCTTTTTCAGTAAGTTGAACTAAAATTGTATTTTTTTTAGTGGAATTATCTTCCTTTAAAAATTTACTAGGTTCAAATAAAAGAAAAGCTATTATAAAAATAGCAATATAGAAAAATATTAGAAACAAATTAGTTTTTTTGTTTTTTCTTCTATACTTTTTTTTCATATATTACTCCCAGAATAACATTATTTGTTTGATATTTATTATTATACTATAAATTTAAGTAATAATTAAATTAAAACTTGTTAACAAATTTATTAAAAGGGTATAAACTATTAAGTAGGAAAAGAAAGAGGGAGATGCAATGGATAACAAAGTACTAGATAATGCAAATAAGCTAATTAATTATAATTTAAATAATTATCTTTATTATAGATCCATGAAATCTTGGACTGATCGTAATGGTTGGAAAGGGTTCTCTAATCTATTAAATAAACAGGCTATGTATGCTTTAAAAGATTCTGAAATAATAGAGGACTACTTAAGACAATTAGGATATAAGGTCTCATTTGAAAAAATGGATAAGATTAATAGCGACATTGAAGACCTACAGGATGTTATTAAGTCTGTAGTTGAAACTGAAAAAGAACTATGTAAGAAATATGACAAAATTGTTTTAAAAGCTCGTGAAGAAAATAATATTGAAATAGAGATTTTCTTTAAAGGCTTATTAGCAAATCAAACAAAAGTTGTATCTTATATTGAACCATTAGAATTAAGAATGAAAAGAATGGGAAAAAAATCAAATGGATTATTTATAATAAATAGTTCATTAGCTAAATTATAAAAAGGAGATATTAATATTATGGATAATAAAAAATTACTTGAAAATATGAATGAACAATATAATTTTGAATTAGAGTCTGCATATATTTATAGAGCAATGGCTCATTGGTGTGAAATAAATGATTGGAATGGATATGCTAATTTCTTATACAAACAAGAAGCAGAAGAAATAGAACATGCAGATAAATTTAAAGATTATCTATTAGAAGTTGGCTATGATGTAAAATTAAAAGCAATTGGCGAACCAAAATCAGAATATAAGGATTTAGAAGAAATATTTAAAGCAGCATTAGAACATGAAAAAATTGTTACTTCTAGAATAAGAAAATTATTTGATGAAGCAAGAGAAATTGGAGATTATGCATCTGAAGATTTATTATCTTGGTATATAACAGAACAAGTTGAAGAAGAAGCGTCATTTGAAGCTATAGTTACAAGACTTGAAAGAATTGACGGAAGTATTTCAGGACTTTATATTTTTGATGGTGAAATGGCTCAAAGACAATAGTATTTAGCTATGAAAATTAAATCCAGTAGACTTGAAACAATAGCTGCAACATTAAATCAATATCCAGTTGATGACCTACCTGAAATAGCCTTTGCAGGTAGGTCAAATGTTGGAAAATCGAGTTTTATTAATGCAGTAATAAATAGAAAAAATCTTGCAAGAACTAGTTCAAAACCAGGTAAAACTAGAACCGTTAACTTCTATAATATAAATGAGGAGTTTAGGTTAGTAGATTTGCCAGGCTATGGTTATGCTTCAGTATCAAAAACGGAGAAGGATAATTGGGCTAAAATAATTGAAACTTATTTAAATAATAGAAAAAATCTTTATGAAACAATCTTAATTGTAGATATTAGACATAAGCCAACACAAAATGATATACAGATGTATGATTGGATTTTGTCTTATGAATTTACAGGTTTTGTAATAGCAAATAAGGCTGATAAAATCTCAAAATCTAAGTATAAAACAAATGTAGATCTTATAATGAAGACTTTAAATATAAAAGATAGAGATTTAATAATACCTTTTAGCTCAGAAAAAAAGATAAATATAGATATTGTAAGAGAACAAATTGAAAATATAGTAAAATACGGTTCAGGTTTTGATGA
>DUUN01000297.1 GCA_012841535.1 Gallicola sp.
AATTAAATCAATAAGTTTTGTGATTGTTAAGTTTATTTTATCAAAAAAATTAAATGCATTTTCTAAGAATATATTTGATGCAGCGTTTGACTTAATTGTCGATATAACTGACTCATCAAGGTTATTAATTTTTTCGTAAAACTCCTCGTAAAATAAATTAGAATCTTTAATTGTTTTAGATTTAAGAAGAACAACAGGTTTAATCGATATACCCTTTTTCTCAAACATTAATTTTCTAAATTCACTCATAATTAATGCTTGTAAAGTACGAATAAATTTATCACCACTACTTTGGTAATTTGAGAATTCTTTTGTATATCCAGCTTCTCTAAATTTTTTTAAACTAAAATTATAAATTATTTTATCTTTATATTTAGCTTCAACATTTTTGTCTCTTAAGTCACACGTTGCTGTATATTCAAGTAAAACATTATCTTTATTTGCTAAAAGCATTTTAAAAACGGTGTCTTCCCAACTTCGATTGTCTTCATTCTCTGCTTTATCTTTAATTGTAGTAGTATTCAAATGGTGTGCTTCATCGGCTATTAAAACTACTTTTTCATCTTCAAAATCTGAAATGTCTAGTCTTCCCTCATGGAGTATATTTAATGAACTTTGAATGCCTTGGACTGTATTAAAACAAATATTTATAGAATCTTTTTCACTTTCAGAGAATGAATCAACAATATTAATTGGAACATATTTACCATCAATAGTTATCCTCTCAGAAAACAAATATTTTGAAGATTCTTTTTTACTGAAATTTATCATTGTTTTTGATACTATATTTGTTCTATTAGTAAAAAATATGAAATTACGGTATCCTTTTTTATAAAAATATAATATATTCATTGCCATGATTACAGTTTTACCACTTCCTGTAGCCATATGGTATAAAATATGTGTTTGTTTATTTTTAGAAAGTTCTGAATCTAAGTACATAAAAGTATGTATAAGAGCTTCTTTTTGATACTCTCTTAATTTAATATTTTTTGAAAGATTGTCTGAAATATATTCAGGAACGGTAGGAACTTGCACTAATCCAGATTTAATTATGCTATCAATTGTTTCAAACAAATACATATTATCACTCCTTGTAAAAACTCTTGTTAAAGTTTTTCTCAGTATCGGTAAAATTAAATCGGTTATCTTCAATTTCAGAATAATTTACATAAAGAGTATTAACATCTACTAATTCAAATAGTATTCTTTTTTTCTCTATGATTGGTAGTTTTTTAAATTCATCCATTCCTTCTTTAGACTTAGCTTTAAATGCATCGCATTTATAATTAATCGCAAATGGATCATTTAATATTTCTGAAAGTATTTTTATACATTTTTCATCAGATGCATCGTTAATCATATCTAAATATTTATAATTATTGTCTTTTAGTTCCATTGCAATGAATGATCCACCTTTATCCCATCCAGAACTTTCGGTTATTCCATCTTTGTCTTCTCCATCAACTATTTTCTCTAACCTTGGTAATACTGATGTATCAAAGTAACTCATTTGCTCTATTCCAATATATTTTCGTCTTAATTTATGGGCTGCTGCTGCTGTGGTTCCGCTTCCAAGAAAAAAATCTAAAACTATATCTTCTTCGTCTGTAGCAGATTCTATAATTCTTTTTAGTAGTTTTTCTGGTTTTTGCCCTTTAAAGTTTCTATCATCAACAATTACTGTTTCACCGACTCTTGATGTAGAGCTTTCAATTGCAATGCTTTCTAAATCATCCCACTTATTAGAATTCCATGTATCCTCAAGTGCATATCTTTCTCCTCTAGAATCGTAATTTATATATTGGAGTAAATCTAAACATGTATCTTCATCAATTCCCCTTTTTCCAAACTCTCTAATTAGTTCTCTAGTTGGCTTTAAAATCTCTTTGAAATCTTTATTTTCAATGTATATTTTCTTAAAATCAAGCAATTTAGGATTCTTCGAGTAAAATAATATTGTGTCGTGATTTCTTACAAAGTTTTTTACCATAGTTTTATAACCTGATATAAACCCCATACGCCATATAATTTCTCTTTGAAAATTCTCTCGACCAAAAACTTCATCCATCAAAACCTTCAAATAATGTACTTCGTTATAATCTATAGTCAAATAGATACTACCGTCTTCACTTAATAATTCTCTGGCTATTTCTAACCTATTTTTCATAAAAGTTAACCAGCTTGAATGATTAAAATTATCATTATACTGAAAAGTGTCATTTTCTGTATTGTATGGTGGATCTAAAAATATTAGCTTAACCTTCCCTCTAAATCGAGGTAGTAATGAGTATAAAGCAAAAATATTGTTACCTTTAATAAGCAAGTTTTCGCCTCTATATTCTTCTACTTCATTATAAACCCCTTTTTCATATTTTTTTATCGAAGTAAAACATTTTGGAGATGTCAAGGTGTCTATTTCATCTTTCTTAATTCGTGTATTAAAAAAGATCTCACTTCTCTTCTCATTATCTTCTTTTTGGTCTCCAACCAAAAAACAGTCTTTAAATGGAAAGCTTAAAAAAACATCGTTTTTATTTTTAATAAATGAATCGTTTGAATCTGTCAATCCTATCCTGTTTTTATACATTGTGTAGCTATCAGGAAGGAACTCTTTATTAGAAATTACCCATATAAACTCATTTCTATCAAAAACTAATACTCCGTTAACATCTTTAAAAAAACGTAATTTTAGATCCTCATTAGAAATTAAAGAAGACATTAAAGCAGAGTCTAACTGTATTGAGGCCGTCTTAATTGCCTCTTTATTCAACTTGCCATTCTCATCTAAAAGATGATTATTTCCCTCTAAAGAATGTTCTAATATTTCAAATATATTCATTGTTATTCACCTCACCTTTTATTATACAATATCAATCGCTTATTTTCCACTTGTTATTGTTAAAAAGGGACTACTTTAGTAGTCCATTTTTAAAACTTGATTTATAGTATTTGGATGATTGAATAGTTTCGACTTGTAATCGTGTAAATTATTAATATATCGTGTAAATCGTAATTTAATCGTTAAATTGTAGTTTAGATTTTTCTGTTTCCTCCCATTTTTAACATTTAATCGTCCAATACTAAAGAATATAATTTTTATACTTTTCTGGCATAAAGGAAAAAACACCCTATCTGCCAAACAAAAAAAGGCCTGATACCTTTGTATCAAACCTATTCATTCAACTTGGTG
>DUUN01000845.1 GCA_012841535.1 Gallicola sp.
ATTATGTTATAGTAAATATATATAAAATATGGAGGTTATATATGAATAGTTTAGTGAAAAAAATTAGCTCAATATTAATAGTGGGAATTTTAAATTTTTTAGTATTAATAAATGTATCTGAAGCATCATCAAACTTACATTTATCTGGAAAAGATAGATACGACACTAATATAAAAATAATAGATGAAGCTGTAAAATTAGGAGCGAAAACAGGTACGGTGGTAATTGTAAGTGGGAAGGATTATCCAGATGCCTTAAGTGCAGGCAATATTGCATATAGGGAAAAGTTTCCATTAATACTAGAAGATAGTTCTTTAGAACAAAAAGTAGCCAAGTATAATCCAACAAATGTAATAGTAGTAGGTGGTAAAAATACAGTAGTTAAAGATAGTTCTTTGGAACAAAGACTTAAAGGAAAATATGGGTTTAAAAGACTTGCTGGAGCAGATAGATATAAAACAAGTGATGCAGTAATAAACTATATTGAAGGTTTAAGTAGTATAGCAAAATACGATAAAGTAGGAGTAAGAGGTAATGATTTCCCAGATGCCTTATCTGCAATACCCCTTGCAAGTAAAAGCGGAAGTTTGTTAAGACTATCTAATAATTCAAATAATCAATTTTATATAACAGTAGGTGGCAGAGTACCTGGTAAAATAGTTGCAAGTAGCCTTGGAGATACAGGAAGAAATATATCAGGAAGAGATAGGTACGGAACAAGTCAAAAAGTAGTAGAAGTATTTAAAACAGATAAACTATTAGTAGTAAAAGGAAATGATTATCCAGATGCATTAGCAGCGTCTACATTAGCTGGAGTATTAAATGCAAATATCTTACTAGTAAATACAAATGGTTTAACAAATGAGGATATAAGATTAATAAATGCAGCAAATGATGTAATTTATATAGGTGGCGGAGTACCAATCTATAATCCAAATGGAGCAACGGCAACAGAGCCGACAGAACCTGAATCCGAAGCTCAAGTAGGATCAACTGAAGAAAAAATAGAACAATATAGGAAAGAAGTTTTTAGATTAGTCAATATAGAGAGAAAAAAGGTTGGTTTAGCAAATTTTGAATGGAGAGAGGATTTTTCAAAAGGTATGCAAGTAAGAGCGGAAGAATTGTCAAGAGAATTCTCACATTCAAGACCAGATGGCTCTAGCATATTTACAGCATTTGAAGGGTTAGATTTCTATTCCTTAGGTGAAAATATTGCAGTAGGCCAAGGAACACCACAAGCGGTAGTTGATGCCTGGATGAATTCAGAGGGGCATAAGGCGAATATCTTACATCCCTACGCAGAAGGTATGAATGTAGGTTATTATCATACATCAAATATTCCTAATGGACATTATTGGGCTCTGGTTATAATTGTAAACAATTAATATAAAAAACTTAGGTTTAAAAGCCTAAGTTTTTGTGTTTCATAAAGGTATTATAAAATAAATAAGACGGATTTTTAGTCTAAAAAATTATATTTTTAATAGAAAAATTAATTTATATAAAAAGATTTCACAAAGTCTTTTAAAAGGAAATTCAACTTTGGACTATTACTTTTATTGGTGTACATTTCTTATTATTACAATCACTTTCAGAAACGTTACAAGCTGCAATTTCTAAAGACATATTCATTTTTGCCTCTAAAATTATTTTACTACCAGCTTTTGATAGGGGAGGATTAACGGTTATACTGCCATCGTTGTTAATTTTTGTATGCATAAATAGATTTACAGGATGAATAATAGGCCTTATTTCTTTTAAGCTATTATTTATATTATCAAGACAATTTGGATGTACTTTTCCATTTTTATAAAAAAAATCATACATTTCTATAGAGCAACAAGGATGTAGTAGGTCGTATTCTCCAACATCATCATATATAATTTTAAACATTGGACGATAAAGATTTGAATAGATTATATCTTAAATACTAAGTCTTAAAGATTCATTACAATCAATAGAAACCCCTGTTGATAAAAATTCATTTGAATTTTCTGAGCATTCTGCAAAAAAATCAACTACCTGACCATCCTCAATATCCATAATGGTTATCTTTGATTTTTTAATATATTGATACCTTTTCCACTACAAGCATTTATTATGAATTCATGTTTCATTTTCCTCCATAGGCTAATTAGTAAGGAAGATTATATTATAAAAAAAAGAAATTTTTATTTTATATATTGTTATTGTTTTAAGTATTAGTATGTGTTATACTTAAATAGTAATTTTTATTAAATCTAATATTGAGTGTATTTAAATACCCCTTTATAAGTTTATGATTATTGCAATATTTTAAAAGGAGGTATTTTTTATGAACACAGGTACAGTTAAATGGTTTAATTCTGAAAAAGGTTTTGGGTTTATAACTCAAGACAATGGTGAAGATGTTTTTGCACATTTTTCACAAATTCAAGGAGACGGTTTCAAAACATTAGACGAAGGTCAACAAGTTACTTTCGATACTGAAGAGTCAACTCGTGGATTACAAGCAACTAATATTAACAAAATATAGGTTAGCATGTAAGAGTAAACTATAATATTAAAAGAGGTAGGATAAAATCCACCTCTTTTTTTTTATGGCTAAACCAAGCTATAGTTTAGCACCTATTTGTTGTCAAATCGCTTTATACGACGTTTTAGATGGGAATAGCTTATTTGTTGGATAGGCTACACTAAATAGGACAGTTTAATACCAAACATGATAAAATCTAAATAAAAAACAAGGAGTGAAATCATGAATGGTAAAAGTAAGAGATACGATGATAAATTTAAAGAACAAATAGCGAAAATCTATAATCAAGGAAACCATACCTATCGTAGTTTAAGTGAAGAATATGGGGTTTCAACAGCAGCTTTAAGAAGTTGGGTAACAAGATATAATCAATCCAAATCATTTGATATAAAGGAGAATAGAACAGAGGAAGAAAAAGCATTAATCAAACTTCAAAAAGAAAATCAACAACTAAGAATGGAAAATGATATTTTATACCCTGAAGGGCACACGAAGCAAGCTGCACTACTACTAGGCAAAAAGTAGAATTAATAATTTCAAATAGAGATAAATACAGTATTAGTGCTATGTGTAAGTTTTTAAATATACATAGATCTATAGTCTATTATCATATTAATAGAATAATAGTTAATAATCCTAATTCTAAATTAACAGAAACAATAAAAGTAATATTTAGAAATAGTAGAAATAACTATGGCTCTAGAAAAATAAAGAAGGAGCTACAAAAATTAGGTTATCAAGTTTCTAGACGTAAAATTTCTAGAATTATGAAAGAAAATGCTTTAATTTCCAATTATACAGTCGCCCAATTTAGAGTACATAGTAATAAATATAATGAATCAAAAACAAAAAATATAATTGATAGAAAATTTGACAAAAGAGATAATCTAGAAGTAGTAGTAAGTGATTTAACATATGTAAGAGTAGGTAAATCTTGGAATTATATATGTTTATTAATAGATTTATATAATAGAGAAATCATTGGATATTCATCAGGGAAAAATAAGGATTCAAAGTTAATAGAAAAGGCCTTATTAAATTGTAAATATTCACTGAAAAAAATAAAACTTTTTCATTCAGATAGAGGTAATGAGTATGATAATAAATTAATAGATGAAATATTGGAAACATTTGAAATAGAGCGTTCCCTTAGTAGAAAAGGAAATCCTTACGATAATGCAGTAAGTGAAGCCACAAACAAAATATTGAAGACAGAATTTATTTATCAAAATAATTTTGAAAATTTAGAACAATTACAAGATGAGTTGCAAGAGTATATAAGTTGGTATAATAACGAGAGAATTCATAGTTCAATAGGATATATAAGTCCTATTGAATACAGGAGATTAAACAATAACTCAAAGTTTTGTTTGGTATAAATTTGTACTAAAAAGGGTTGCCATTCCATAGTTATGGTTTTAGCTATTGTTTTTATGATTTGCCTATTTATCTTTACCACATATAAAATTATAAGGATTAATAATAAGAAGGCCATAAAATCAAAAATTTTGATAGGTGTTTACTCAATCTTTTGGATTGTTTATCTTTATTTTTTATTAACTATTCCTCAATTTGCATTGGGAGGAATAGCTGCCATTTTTTATTTTATTATTGAATCTGTTATTAATTTGTTTAGATAAAATACCAGAAGCTAAAACAATTCTAAATAAATAAGATTGACAAGGTGGATTAATTTCCACCTATTTTTAATAATCAACTAACAATATTGTAATGTTTTTGTTAGTCAAAATTAATATTCGACAAGGATAGAAATGTTATACTTAACATGCTTAAGCAAGGAAGAAATATTAAATAGAATAGAGAGGAAAGTATTATGAAAAAGAAAAATATATTTAAGAAAGTTACAGCATATATATTGTTACTTGTTATGACTGTTACTAGTTTAAATGTAGGATCGATAAGTTTTGCAAGCGAAGAAAATGCCGGTGATGATTTAATAGGATTAAATCATATTGATGGAGAAAGTATAGAGTTGGAAGACGGTAGAATTGTAACGGCAGAAGAGCTGGAAGAACTTTTTTCCATGGTAGATATAGAAGATGTGGTTGAAGAAGAATTAACCGTAGAAGATGTGGAAATAATAAAAGACATTACAGATGAAATCGATTCCGCTGATTTGTATGACATTATACAATTATCAAAGGAAACTGATATAATAGATGAGCATGTAGATATAGAAGATATTACTATAGAAGATATAGAAGAAGTTAAAGATTTTATAAATGTTGTTGAAACAGATGAATTAACTGATATCATAAATAATATAGATGAAACGTTCGAAGAGGATATACTAGAAGATGGATTAGGAGATTACACTGTAACATTAAGTGATATGTCTGTAGCTGTACCTAGTGCATTAAAAGCCTTGTTTGCATTTATAGCCGGTATAAAGTATGTAATACCTTATGTAGGTCCAGTATTAGTCATAAGTGGTGGGGCTTATTTAGTATATAAAAATAGGAAACAAATAGTAAAAGTGGGTTCCTCAATTTGGAATTCAACAGTTAACTTTTTAAAGCCTAAAGCTAATTCGGTAAAAGAAAAATATGAATATGATGTTGCAAAAAGAAATGGTTCTCCAACAAAAAAACATAGTGTACACAAGGGGAGTAGTCTGCCAGTTAACGGAAAACCACGTTCTTCAAGAGATTTGCGAGATAGCAAAGGACTGAAACAAAGAAGATATTATGATGAAAGAGGTAGGGCGGATGTTGATATTGATTATAGACATGCTGGCAAGATGAAATTTCCACACAGACATACTTGGAAAGATGGTAAGAGATCTGGACATTAAAAGGGAGAAATTTATGGGGAAGTATACATTTGAAGACTTAAAGAAAGATTTATCAATTAACCGTGAAGTCGAGATAAATTATAAAGGTGTAAAATTTGCCAT
This sequence comes from Gallicola sp., assembly GCA_012841535.1. Taxonomy (GTDB): domain Bacteria; phylum Bacillota; class Clostridia; order Tissierellales; family Peptoniphilaceae; genus Miniphocaeibacter. The sequence goes on from DUUN01000845.1 coordinate 5,436, forward strand.
AGTAAATGATAAAAGTAAGCATAACTATTCATGGTTTTTTATTGTGGAGTCCGAGATGACTATATCATCTTTGATTTGTAGCTTTGAAGATAATAGTAGATTACAAGAATTTATTGATAATTTGACTATAGACAATATTCCATTAAAAAATATAATAGATAGTGAACAATATGAAGATTATACTATATTTTAGTAAAATTGAAATCAACTACGACATATGTTGACACCTTTTTCCTTTCTAAGTCGATTATACGGCGATTTTAAAAGGAATGGCTTGAAATAGCCAAGTGCGAAGTAGAATGGAGAAGTGAGGAGTAAAGTTAGGTAGAGTTAGGTAACAAAACAGGAGGATTTATTTATCCTCCTAGTATTTTTTCCTATTAATATGTATTATGCTGTTATCTAATCCATTTATGCTGTAGCTATCCGTTATTTTTGATAAATACCTTTCAAATACATCATCATCTAATTTATTATTTTTTCTATAATGAGATAAAATTCATCAATCATATTTTCATAATCCTTTTCAAGCATGGATGAAACTTTAAAATCCTTTTTATTGTTTTCAATAAGTAAATTTACAACTTCTTTAATTCTGGATGCTTCATTGAATACTAATCTTTCTATATCTAAATCTTTCAAAATATATACCTCGCTAGAAGAACTAACGTTCGATAAATAAATTATAACAGATGTTTGAAGTTAAATCTAATAAACATAATCGTGTGCACAGCGTGTGCAATGCGTGTGCAACGGGAAGGGAAAAATATGTATAAAAGCATATATTAAGGTGTAAACAAGTACAAATAAAATAAAAGAAAAAGGCTAAATATCAACCTTTGTTGATATCTAGCCTTTTATAAATTTCTTACACATTAAATCGGAAGTGGACTACATCTCCATCTTGCATTATATAGTCTTTTCCTTCTAGTCTTACTAGTCCTTTTTCTCTTGCTGCATTCATACTTCCTAATTCAACTAAATCATCATAGCTAACAATTTCAGCCCTAATAAATCCTCTTGAAATATCGGTATGGATTTTTCCGGCAGCATCAACAGCTTTTGTTCCTTTTTTTATTGTCCAGGCCCTAGTCTCTTGTTCACCTGTAGTTAAAAAGCTCATTAGTCCAAGTAATGAATAACTAGCTTTTATTAATGTATTTACTCCAGATTCTTCTAATCCCATAGCTTCAATAAATTCTTTTTTCTCATCATCTTCAAGTTCTGAAATTTCTTGTTCAATTTGTGCAGAAATAGCAACTACTTCAGCATTTTCTGTTGCGGCAAATTCTTTGATTTGTTTTACAAATTCATTTGAATCAGCATCGGCAACTTCTTCTTCGGAAACATTAGCAACATATATTATTGGTTTATCACTTAATAGGTTAAAACTTTTTAAAAGTTTTTTCTCGTCGTCATTTAAATCTAAAACCCTTGCAGATTTTCCTTCTTCTAATACTGTTAATAATTTTTCCAATAAATTTACTTCTTCTTGTAAATCCTTATTTCCCTTTAATGCTCTTCTAGATTTATCCAGTCTTTTTTCTACCATTTCCATATCGGAAAAAATAAGCTCTAAATTAATTGTTTCTATATCTCTTAATGGGTCAATATTTCCATCTACATGGACAATATTCTCATCTTGGAAACATCTTAATACTTCTACTATTGCATCAACTTCTCTTATATTAGCAAGGAATTTATTTCCCAGTCCTTCGCCTTTGCTAGCACCTTTTACAAGTCCTGCTATGTCATAGAATTCTATATTTGCAGGCAAAAGTTTTTTAGAACCACTAATTGCAGATAATTTTGCAAGTCTTTCATCAGGAACATTTACTATTCCAATATTTGGATCTATTGTACAAAACGGATAATTAGCAGATTCTGCTCCTGCTTTAGTTATTGCGTTAAATAGAGTACTTTTACCTACATTTGGTAAACCTACAATACCTAATTTCATTTAATCACTCTTTCTTAATATTGTTATTACAAAACCCTTATAAATTCTACCATAGGGGATATTTATTGTAAATAATTATAATAACTTATGGTAGAATAAATACTAGATGTGGAGGAGTAGTCAATGCAAAAAATTGGTGGAATTATTGTTGTAGGAAATGAAAACGATTCTGGTAGGTCAGTTGATCCATTGTCTGTTATAGGTTCAATATCGGTAATTAAAAGAGAAGTTCTAACTTTTCAACAGGCCGAGGTGTATCCTAAAATAATAGTGCTAGGTAAAGAAAATTATGATTTAGAACGTCATTTATGGGATTATGATGTAATATTTTTACATAATAAAGATAATGTTCAGCCTACAATGATAAATTTAGTTAAAATTGGTTTAGAGTATTTATATGACAAAGTCGATAGGGTATTAATTACTCCTGTTTCTGTACCTATGTTTAAATTTAAAACTCTGCTGGAATTAATTAATACAGAAGGTGATATTGTTTCACCTTCATTTAAAAGAAAAAGTGGACATCCTATTTTATTGGATAGGAATATATTTGATATTTTTCTTAACTCTAATCTAACTATGAGGGAAACTGTAAGAAGTCTACAAAATAGAAGAAGATTTTTAAATGTTAAGGATGAAGGAATTATACATAGTATTGATGAAATGGAGTCGGTTTCAGAACTATTAGCAATACATAATACTCAAATTTTACATCCCTTTCTTAGAATTAATATTGAGAAGGAAGTTTTATTTTTTGATTCAAGAACTAAGTTGTTATTTCAATTAATAAATGAAGTTGGATCTGTTAAACAAGCTTGTAACCACATGGCATTATCCTATAGTAAAGCATGGAATATGATAAAGGTAGTTGAAGAAGCTCTAGGGTTTGAAGTTGTAAAAAGACGTCATGGTGGTAAACAAGGTGGAAATAGTATTTTAACTGAAAAAGGAAAGGATTATTTAGATAAATATATGGAATTTGATAGAGAAGTAAGACGTTTTGCCAATAGGAAATTTAATGAAATTTTTGTTGGTAATGAAAAATTGGAAAATAAATAAGGAGCTTTATGAAAAAAATATATAAGGGCTTAATTTTAGCAGCAGGACTTTCTTCTAGAATGGGAGAAAACAAATTGTTAATGGACTTAAAAGGAAAACCATTGATTTTTCATACTATAGATAATATGTTTAATGGTGGTATTGATGAAATTATAATAGTATTAGGAAACAAGGCTGAAGAAATTAAAAAAATTACAGAAAAACACTATGGTAAAAAAATAAGATTTATATTAAATGAGAATTATAAAAATTTGGAAATGATAGATTCAATAAAGGAAGGACTTAGAAATTTAGGGGATTGTTATGGAGTATTTTTAATTCCAGGAGATATGCCAGCTATTGGGGAAAATAGTTATAAAACAATTATTGAAAAAGACAATGGGGGAAATTTAGTGGTTTTTCCCCTATATAAACAATATAGGAAACATCCTCCTCTTATAAAGAGCAAATGTATACCTTTAATTTTAAATTATAAGGGAGAAAATGGTCTTAGAGGTTTCTGGAATGAGATAGAAAATAAAATTCAAACTGTACAAGTCGATGATGAAGGTGCAAATATAGATGTTGATACAAAAGAGGATTTAAATAGATTATTAGACTATTTAACAATGTTGGAATAGTAATAATTTGCAAATATTATGATATAATTACATTGATAATTAAAAAACAGAGAGGTAATTTATGGTTAAAGATAGAATAAAAAACTTAAGAGATTTAATGATTAAATATAATATAGATGCTTATATTGTGCCTACATCAGATCCTCATCAATCTGAGTATATTGCAAAGTATTATAAAACTAGAGAATATATATCCGGTTTTACTGGTTCAGCAGGTACTTTTGCCATAACAAAGAACAAGGCAGGACTTTGGACAGATGGCAGATATTTTATTCAGGCAGCAAAGGAACTAGAAGGTTCAGGAATAGATTTATATAAAATGGGATTAGAAGGAACTCCTACAATTATAGAATTCGTAAACAATGAAGTAGAAGAAAATGGTGTAGTTGCTTTTGATGGAGAAACCTATAGCTATGCAGATTACTTAAATTTGAAAAATAGTTTAGTTAATAAAAAAATAGAGTCTAACAGGGATTTAATTGATGAAATATGGGAAAATAGACCTAATAAACCTTCGGACAAAGTCTTTTTACATGATGTTAATTATGCCGGAGCTACAACTGAAGAAAAAATATCTGAAGTTAGAGATTTTATGGAAAAAAACAAGGTAGATTATTATCTACTTTCCAGTTTAGATGATATAAGTTATTTATTAAATATAAGAGGATTAGATGTAGATTATAATCCAGTTGTTCTATCCTATGTTTTAATTAATAAAGATAAAGCTAGATTATTTGTAGATTTGAAAAAATTAGATGAAAAAATAATTTCTAATTTAAAATTAAATGGTGTTGAAGTAGAGGAATATGAAGCTATTTTTGAACAACTTCAAGACTTAGACCCTACAAAAACCATCTACTTTAATCCGAATAGAGTTAATGTAAGATTATTTAATTCTATACCAGAAAATATTAATAAAAAAACAGGAATTGATTTTACAACTAGTATGAAGGCTGTTAAAAATACTACAGAAATAAAAAATCAAAGAAATGCATATATAAAGGATGGTGTTGCCCTTGTAAAATTCTTAAATTGGGTAGAAGAAAATGTTTCTAGTAATAAAGAAATTACAGAAATGGATTGTTCAAGAAGACTGTTGGAATTTAGGAAGGAACAGGAGTTATTTATTGAACCTAGCTTTGAAACAATATCAGCTTATGGTGAAAATGCAGCTCTTCCACATTACTCTCCAAGTGACGAAAGTCCTGTATATTTAAGAAGTAAGGGACTATACTTGGTAGATAGTGGGGGTCAATATCTTGATGGTACTACAGATATTACAAGAACCATTGCTTTAGGTGATTTAACAGAAGATGAAAAATTACACTATACTTTAACATTAAGGTCCCACATTCTTTTAATGTTAACAATATTTAAAAAGGGAACAAAGAGTTCGGCTTTAGATATTATTGCAAGACAACCTTTATGGGAAAAGGGTATAGACTTTAATCATGGTACAGGTCATGGAGTAGGATACTTTTTAGCTTGTCATGAAGGTCCACAAAACATTTCACCTAGACATAATAATATAGATATGATTCCTGGAATGATAACTTCAAATGAGCCTGGAGTTTATATTGAAGGTAGTCATGGTATTAGAATAGAAAATATAATGCTATGTATTGACAAATTTCAAACAAAATTTGGAGATTTTTATGGTTTTGAATCTCTATCTCTTTGTCCTATTGATACTAAACCAGTAATTAAAGAATTACTAAGAGAAGAAGAAGTACAATGGCTAAATGAATATCATAATAGATGTTATAAGGAATTATCAAAATATCTAGATGGAAAAGATTTAGAATATTTAAAAGAAAAAACAAAAGCTATATAAAAATCTAGAATGTTATTGTAGGTAGTAAGGAGTTTAATGTTTGATATAAGAGAAGAATTAAAACGGTTACCAGATAAACCTGGTGTCTACATGATGTTTAACGAAGATAATGAAATTATTTATGTTGGTAAGGCTAAAAACTTAAAAAAACGAGTAAGACAATATTTTACAAGTACTAGCAACCAAACTGAAAAAGTAGTTGAAATGGTTAAGCATATAAAAAGATTTGAATATATTATTGTAGATAATGAAGTAGAATCATTAATTCTTGAATCTAATTTTATTAAAGATAAGAAACCAAAATACAATATTTTATTAAAAAATGGAGAGAAATATCCATTTATTAAAATAAATAAAGAAAAATTTCCAAGAATAGTTAAAGATAGGGTAATTAAAAAGGATGGAGCTAAGTACTTTGGTCCTTTTCCCAATGCATATGCTGTTACAGAGATTATAGAAATCTTACAGGATATGTTTAAAGTTCGAAGATGCAGTTTAAACTTTGACAAAAATCAATATTTAAAAAGACCTTGTTTGTACTACTATATAAAAAAATGTAGTGCACCTTGTATTAAGAATATTTCTGAAGAGGAATATTTAAAAAACATAGGGGAAGTTGAATTGTTTTTAAAAGGTAAGGAAAGTAAAATAATAGATGAAACAAGGGAAAAAATGTTGCAGGCTAGTAAAGAGTTGAACTTTGAACTAGCAGCAAGATATAGGGATAATTTACAAAATATAGAAGCAATTATAGAAAAACAAAAGGTTAGAAATGCTAAGGGAACAAATATGGATATAATTGCATTAGCAAGAAATGGTCCGGATATATGCGTTCAGGTATTTTTAATGAGAAATGGAAAAATAATTGACAGAGAACATTTTTCAATAGAAGATGAATTCTATGAAAATAATAGTGAAATTATGAGTTCCTTTTTAAAGCAATTTTATTTAGACATGGCCTTTATTCCGAAAGAAATTTTAGTAGATATTCTTCCTGAGGATTTAGAAACTCTAGAAGAATACCTAAGTAATGAAAAGGGAAGCAAGGTAAAAATTTACAAGCCCCAACGAGGAGAAAAAGTAAAACTTGTTGAAATGGTAGAAACAAATGCTAAGGAAATGTTGGAAAAACATATAACTAGCAAACAAAGAAGAGAAAGAAATAAGGATGCTGCAAATAGGGAACTAAAAGAATTAATAGGTATAGATGATACAAGCAGAATAGAGTGTTATGATATTTCCAATATTTCAGGAGTACAATCAGTAGGTTCTATGATTGTTTTTGAAAATGGGGAAAAGGCACCTAAGGAATATAGAAAATTTAAAATTAAGACAGTAGAAGGCGCAGATGATTATGCAAGTCATAAGGAAGTATTAACAAGGAGATTTTCTAGATTTGTAGTTGAAAATAAAAAGGGAAATAATATTTCCGGATTTGGAAAAAGACCGTCATTAGTTATTATGGACGGAGGGAAAGGTCAAGTTAATATTGCAAAAGAAGTTCTTAAAGAATTTAATTTAGCAATACCTGTTATTGGCTTAGTAAAAGATGATTTTCACAAAACAAGAGGGATAATTTATGAAAATCAAGAATATCCATTAAAGGTATCTTCGGCTTTATACAGAATGCTTTTCCAAATTCAAGAGGAAGCACATAGATTTGCAATTAACTATCATAGAAAGTTAAGAGAGCAAGATTTGAAAAAATCGCTATTAGATGAAATTGAAGGAATAGGAAGTATACGAAAAAAGGCTTTAATAAAGCATTTTAAATCGATTGATAAAATAAAAAAAGCTTCAATTGAAGAGTTGATGGAAGTAGATAAGATTAATAAATCAACTGCGGAGAATATTTATAATTTTTTTAAAGAGGAGAAAAGTTGAAAGGTATAAAACTTAGTGATTTATGTAAAGAACTTGATTTAGAAATTATTAAAAAAAGTTCGGATTTTGATGAAGTTTTTATAACAAATGCACAAGTAAATAGACCTGGTATTCAGCTAGCTGGTTTTTACGAACAATTTCCATTTAAAAGATTGCAAATAATAGGTAAAACTGAAAATGTTTATTTAAAATCTATGGATAAGCAAATGCGATATGAAAGAATTAGAGGTATTTTATCGTATAAAATTCCATGTTTAATATTTTCTCATAATCAGGAAATTAATGAAGAAATAATAGACTTAGCTGATTATTATGACAGGACATTACTTAGATCTGCAAGATCTACTACAAGATTGATTTCTAAAATAGATGATAAACTAGAATACGTTTTAAGTGAAGAAATTAGTATACATGCAGGTTTAATGGAGATTTATGGTGTAGGAGTTTTAATTATAGGAAAAAGCTCTGTAGGAAAATCTGAAACTGCATTGGATTTAATTATAAGAGGTCACAGATTAGTAGCAGATGATGTTGTAGAAGTTAGAAAACTAGAAAGAGGTTTAATGGGACAAGCTCCTAAAAACATAAGGCATTTTCTTGAAATAAGAGGAATTGGAATATTGGATATTCAACGTTTATATGGAGTTGGAAGCGTTAAATCTCAAACTGAAATAGATATGGTTATAGCTTTAGAACAATGGGATAATGATAAAGAGTATGATCGTTTAGGAATAGATGATGAATACACAGAAATTCTAGGAGTAAAAGTTAACCAAATAACCGTACCTGTTAAACCAGGTAGAAATGTTGCTATGATTGTAGAGGTTGCTGTAAGAAACTTTAGACAAAGATCCTTCGGCTATAATGCAGCATTGGAATTAAATAAAAGACTTATTGCAGATATGGAAAATGAGTCAAAAAGTTGACAATAATTTTAAAAAGAGTATATAATTACTCGGGATATAAATTATTAAAATATATAGATACTTTATAGGGGGTATAATTAATGGCAAAACATATGATGACTATGGATGGAAACATGGCTGCAGCCCATGTTGCGTATGCATTCACAGATGTAGCATCAATTTATCCAATAACTCCGTCTTCAACAATGGCGGAATATGTAGATGAATGGTCTGCGAATGGAAGAAAGAACATATTTGGTCAAAGAGTACTAGTTTCAGAATTACAATCTGAAGCAGGAGCAGCAGGAGCAATGCACGGTGCTTTAGCAGCAGGTTCATTAGCTACTACTTTTACAGCTTCTCAAGGATTATTATTAATGATTCCAAATATGTACAAAATAGCAGGGGAATTATTACCTGGTGTATTCCACGTATCAGCTAGAGCTTTAGCTTCTCATGCATTAAGTATATTTGGAGACCACCAAGACGTAATGGCAGCAAGACAAACAGGATTTGCTTTATTAGCTTCAGGTTCTGTTCAAGAAGTTATGGACTTAGGTTCAGTAGCACATTTAGCAGCAATTAAAGGTAAAGTGCCATTCTTACATTTCTTTGATGGTTTTAGAACTTCTCATGAAATACAAAAGATTGAAGTTATGGATTATGATGAGTTATCAAAATTAGTTGACTATGATGCAATTAATGAGTTTAGAAATAATTCATTAAACCCTGAAAGACCAAAGACAATGGGAACAGCACAAAATCCAGACATATATTTCCAATCTGTTGAAGCTTCAAACAATTACTATGATGATATAGTTGGTGTAGCTGAAGATTATATTAATGAAATAAATAAAATTACAGGTAGAAACTATGGCTTATTTAACTATTATGGAGCAGAAGATGCAGAAGATATAATAGTAGCTATGGGCTCTGTAACTGAAACAATAGAAGAAACTATTGATTACTTAGCAGCTCAAGGAAGAAAAGTTGGTGTTGTAAAAGTTCATTTATACAGACCATTTTCAAAAGAGCATATGTTAAATGTAATACCAAAGACTGTAAAAAGAATTGCAGTATTAGATAGAACTAAAGAAAAAGGCTCCCTTGGAGAACCTTTATACTTAGATGTTAAATCTGCATTTTATGATGAAGAAAATCAACCAATAATCTTAAGTGGTATTTATGGATTAGGTTCAAAAGACACAACTCCAGCACAAATAGTTGCAGTTTATGACAACTTAATAAGCGAAGAACCAAAGAAAAGATTTACAATTGGTATAAAAGATGATGTATCAAATAGATCATTAGAAGTTAAAGAAGGTATTCATACTTCTCCTGAAGGAACTATTAACTGTAAATTCTGGGGATTCGGTTCAGATGGTACAGTAGGGGCTAATAAATCAGCTATAAAAATTATAGGTGATGGTACAGATATGTACGCTCAAGGTTATTTTGAATATGATTCTAAAAAATCTGGTGGAGTTACAATTTCTCACTTAAGATTTGGTAACCAACCAATAAAATCAACTTACTATATAGACAGTGCAGATTTTATTTCATGTTCAAAACAATCATATGTTAACCAATATAAATTATTAAGAGGTCTTAAAAAAGGTGGTACTTTCTTACTTAACTGTATTTGGTCACCTGAAGAATTAGAAACTCACTTACCTAACTCAATGAAAAGATATATTGCTGAAAATGACATTAATTTCTATATAGTTAATGCATCTCAAATTGCAGCAGATATAGGATTAGGTGGAAGAATTAACATGGTTATGCAATCAGCATTCTTCAAACTTTCTGAAGTATTACCATTAGATGAAGCTGTTGCAAGATTAAAAGAAGCAATAGTAAAAGCTTATGGTAGAAAAGGTGAAGATGTTGTAAACATGAACTACAGGGCTGTAGACGAAGGAGTTAATTCAGTATTAAAAATTGATGTTCCTGCAGCTTGGGCTAACTTAGATGCAGATGATACTAAAGATGAAAATCTTCCAGAATTCATAAGAGAAGTAGTAATTCCTATGAATGCTCAAGAAGGAAATGACTTACCAGTATCAAAATTTGCAGATAGAGCTAACGGAGAATTCCCAATGGGAACTTCAGCTTATGAAAAAAGAGCAATAGCTTTAGAAGTGCCAGAATGGCAAATAGATAATTGTATTCAATGTAACCAATGTGCTTATGTTTGTCCTCATGCAGTAATTAGACCTTTCTTAGTAACAGAAGAAGAAAAAGCTAATGCACCAGAAGGTTTTGAAACTAAAAAAGCAATTGGTAAGGGATTAGAAGACTATACATTTAGAATTCAAGTTAGTACATTAGACTGTACAGGTTGTGGTAACTGTGCTGACGTATGTCCATCAAAAGAAAAAGCTTTAATAATGAAACCTTTTGAAGAGCAATATCAAGCACAAAAAGATAACTGGGATTATGCACATGAAAAAGTTGGATATAAGGAAGATTTAGTTGCAGATACAACTGTAAAAGGTAGTCAATTTAAACAACCATTATTAGAATTCTCAGGAGCTTGTGCTGGTTGTGGAGAAACTCCTTATGCTAAATTAATTACTCAATTATTTGGTGACAGAATGATGATTGCCAATGCTACAGGTTGTTCATCTATTTGGGGTGGTTCAGCTCCAGCAACAACATACTGTCAAAATTCAGCAACAGGAAAAGGACCATCATGGGCTAATTCATTATTTGAAGACAATGCTGAATATGGTTTTGGAATGCATTTAGGTGTTGAAAAAACTAGAGAAAAAATCAAATTCTTAATGGAAGAATTCTTAGAATTAAATATAGATTCACCACTAAACGATCCATTTAAAGCTTGGATAGAAGGAATGGACGATGTAACAGCTTCTAAGGCTGCAACTGGCGATATTTTACCTAACTTAGTTGCTAATACAGGAAATAACGATGCAGATAGAATAATTAAGGAAATAGAATCAAGAAAAGATTACTTAATTAAAAAATCTGTTTGGATATTTGGTGGAGACGGATGGGCTTATGATATAGGTTACGGTGGATTAGACCATGTAATTGCTTCTGGACAAGACGTAAATATTTTAGTAATGGATACAGAAGTATATTCAAATACAGGTGGTCAATCATCTAAATCTACTCCTACAGCAGCTGTAGCAAAATTTGCAACAGCAGGTAAGAGAATAAGAAAGAAAGACTTAGGATTAATGGCTACAACTTATGGTTATGTTTATGTAGCACAAATAGCTATGGGTGCAAATCAAGCACAAACAATAAAAGCTATAAGAGAAGCTGAAAGTTATCCAGGTCCATCATTAATAATAGCTTATGCTCCATGTATTAACCATGGTATTAAGTCTGGTATGGGTAAATCTCAAAAACAAGAAAAGAAAGCTGTTGAAGCTGGTTACTGGCATCTATACAGATTCGATCCTAGACTTAAAGAAGAAGGAAAGAATCCGTTCCAATTAGATTCAAAAGAACCAAAAGCTTCCTTCCAAGAATTTATTAACTCAGAAGTTAGATATACTTCATTAAAGAGATCTTTCCCTGAAGAAGCAGAAATTCTATTTGCTGAAGCAGAAAGAGATGCTAACGAAAGATATGCTAACTATAAGAGAATGGCAAGCTACGATTATAGTAAAACAGAAGAATAAAATTTAAGGGCCATGCAAGTGCATGGTTCTTTTTTTGTTTATCTTTAAAAGAAATAAAATCCTAAAATTTAAATTAATATTTATTGACTCTCCTATAATGGGAGAGGTTATAATAAAAGTAATAGGAAAGAGGTGGGTTATGTTTAAAATTGGTGAATTTTCAAAACTTTCAAATATTACAATTAAAATGTTAAGGCACTATGATGAAATAGGGCTCTTAAAAGCTGACAAGGTAGACGAAAATACAAATTATAGGTATTATTCAGCAAAGCAATTAGAAAAAGCAGCTAAAATAACAATATATAAGGATTTAGGGTTTTCATTAAAAAAGATTAAAAGCCTAATTGACAGTGAGCATAAAGAAGAGGAATTATTAACCTATTATAAATTAAGAATAGAGGAAATAAAAGAGGAACAGGAAAAACTAGAAAAACAAATACATAAACTTAAAATAGTATCTGATATAAATAAAAATCTAAATATGATTAAATATAATGTAGTAGAAAAAATAATTCCACAACGTAAGGTAATTTCTCTAAGAAAGAAAATACCAACTTATTATGATGAAGGAATACTTTGGAATGAAATATATGAAATTATTACTAAAAATAATATAAAACCTATTTACGATGGCTATACCATGGCTATTTATCATGATGATGAATACAAAGAAGAAGATATAGATGTAGAAATTCAAGTTACAGTAGAAGATAAAGATGATTCTAATGGTATAGAATTAACAAGGACAAAAGAACAAAAAGTAGTATCAGTAACTTTTTCAGGTTCATATGAACAAATGCCAAAAGTTGCAGAGGCGGTTGCTTATTATATAGAACAAAATAATTTAAGTTTAACCGGTAAAATGGCAAATATTTTTCATGTTTCTCCGGCACAAACACAAAATGAAGAAGAATATGTTACAGAGGCCTGCTATTTTATTAAATAGTGAAACTTTTAGAAAGAAGGAAAATTCATGGCAAGACCTACAAGCAAAAAAGATTTAATCGAATCTTCAAAAAAACAATATGGAAATTTATGGGATATAATAAATACAATGACAGAAGAAGAAAAACTTGGAGCTTTAGACTATGGAGATTTTATAGGAAAAGAAGCTCACTGGGAGAGAGATAAAAATCTTAGAGATGTTTTAATTCATCTATATGAATGGCATCAACTATTTTTAAACTGGGTAAATAGTAATTTACAGGGTAGGGAAAAATCCTTTCTACCACTTCCTTATAATTGGAGAAATTATGGCCAAATGAATATAAAATTGTGGGAAAAACATCAAAATACCAGCTTAGAGAATTCAGAAGAAATCTTAAAGAAAAGCCATAATGATGTTATGAAATTAATAGATGAATTTTCAAATGAAGAATTATTTATGAAAAACGTATATTCATGGACAGGTGGTTCTACATTAGGAAGTTATGCAGTATCAGTAACTTTAAGTCACTATACTTGGGCAATAAAAAAATTGAAAAAATCTTTAAAAGTAATAAGAAATAAATAAAACTTTTTGCTAAAAAGAGAATTATTAGGTATAAAGAAGAATATAGTATAATTAAGACAGAATAACCGGTGATTTATAAGTTGTTCTGTTTGTTTTTACATAATGGACTTTGGAGGGAATATGTATAAATTTTTCAGTAAATTAAATAAGGATATAATCAAAATTAGAGAAGAGGTTTTTATAAAGGAGCAAGAGTTTAATGATGAGTTTGATGAAATAGATGAAAATTCCTTACATATATTATACTATTATAATGAAAATCCGGTTGCTACTGCTAGGCTTTATGAAG
>DUUN01000375.1 GCA_012841535.1 Gallicola sp.
AGTATTTAAAAGAATACTAAAAGCAGGGGAACAATTTGAAGTAGATAAAGAAAGATTAGATGTATTATTAGGAGATAATACTTATAAAGTAGCATTTGTTAAATTGGTAAAAGAAATTAAAGAAGAATTAATAGAAGATAAAGAAGTAGAAAAGATGGTAGAAGAAACTAAGAAGAAACCTAAAACAAATACTAAAAAGAAAACTACTACTAAAAACACTACTAAAAAGAAAGTAGTAAAGAAATAACAAATAAAAGAGAGGTGGTAGTATATGTTGGAAATAATCAATATAGACATAAACAAACTAAAACCATATAAGAATAATCCGAGAAAGAACGATGAAGCAGTAGAATATGTAGCCAACTCAATAAAAGAATTTGGATTCAAAGTTCCTATTATTGTAGACAAAGACTATGAAATAATAGCTGGACACACAAGATTAAAAGCAGCACAACAATTAGGGTTAAAAGAAGTCCCTATAATAATTGCTGATGATCTAACAGAAGAACAAGTAAAGGCATTTAGATTAGCAGATAATAAAGTAAGTGAAATTGCTGAATGGGATTTTGATTTATTAGATAATGAATTAAGCAACATATTAGATATTGATATGAGTATTTTGGGATTTGATGTGTTTGAAGAAGAACAAGAAATAATAGAAGATGACTTTGAAATAGAACTTCCTAAAGAACCAAAAGCAAAATTAGGTGATATATACCAATTAGGAAATCACAGGTTAATGTGTGGAGATAGTACAAAAGAAGAAGATGTAGCAAAATTAATGAATGGTAATAAAGCAGATATGGTATTTACAGACCCACCTTATGGAATTTCATTTAAAGATGAAAAGGGAAATGAAATAAAAAATGATGATTTGAATGATGAAAAATTATTAGAATTTAATACGAAATGGCAAAAAAACGCATTTGAAGTAGCAGAAGAAAATTGTTTTATGATGGTATGGCAAAGCCCAAGAAAATTTCATTTTTTAGATTTATATGGGAAATGGAAAATTTTTAGATTAATAACAATGTATAAATCAAACAGAATATCATTTCCACATGGAATGTGGATAAACAAAACAGAACCATGTATTGTATTTACAAAAGGTAAACCAAAAATAACAGAAAAAAACTATATAGATGATTGCTATGTATATAAACACGATAAAGAAACACACGAAGATAGTAATGTAGGACACCCAACACCAAAACCAGTTAATATGATAATTGAAAATGTTGTAGGAATTACAAATGAACAAGAAGTTATACTTGATTTATTTGGAGGAAGTGGAAGCCTTATAATGGCTTGTGAAAGAACAAATAGGATTGGTTATAGCATGGAATTAGACCCACATTATATAGATGTAATAATAAATAGATGGGAAAACTTTACGGGAGATAAAGCAGTATTAATTGAAAGAAAGGAAAATGAATAATGATAGAAAAAGTAAACAAATATCATCCTGATAAAGTAGCAGATAGAATAGCAGGAGCATTAGTAGATTATAGTTATACAATAGAAGAAAGACCAAAGTGTGCATTTGAAGTATTATTAGGACACGGAAATTGTACTATAAACGGCGAGGCAAGTGTAAATATAC
>DUUN01000475.1 GCA_012841535.1 Gallicola sp.
CATTGATTAAAAGACTATTTGAATGTTTCACATCATGAGCAGATAATTTCGTATCGATTAACTCAACAGTGATATCTTTTGGCTCTAATACTCTATTAAGCCTTTTTAATTCATGATATAAATTTTCACCAGTGTCATAACATCTATCACATGTTTCGCCATCAACATCTAAGTGTCTCCATTCAATTTTCAGAGTCGTCATTTATATCACCTCTTTACTTAATGAAATTAAACCATTTTTTACTCTATTTGCTAAATCGATAACTTTACCTTCAATTGTTTTCGCTGTTTCAATAAATGCCTCTATTGGTTTGCCTGTTGGATCATCTAAACCCCAATCCTCACGATGTAGTGATGGTAAATAAGGGCATTCAACCTCGCAACCCATCGTCACAATAATATCAATATTTGGTAATGAGTCAATTAACTTTGACTTTTGTGTTTGTTCCATATCAACATGGTAAAGGTCTTTTATTATCTTAACTGCGTCTTGATTGATTTGATTTTTTATATGGGTTCCAGCCGAATATGCTTCATATGTTTCAGATGCAAAGATTTTAGATATTGCTTCTGCCATTTGAGAACGACAAGAATTATGAACACATATAAATGCTACTTTAACTTTTTTCATATTTTATTGCCCCTTTCTTTTGCTCTGGAAACCAGTGTTTAGTTCTATTTGCAATTTTTACTAAGATCAACATAACTGGCACTTCAGTTATTACTCCTACTACTGTCGCAAGAACCGCTGGAGAGTTAAGTCCAAATAAAGCTATTGCAACTGCTACAGCTAATTCAAAGAAATTAGATGCTCCAATCATACCCGCTGGTGCTGATATATCATGTGGTAATTGCAATAATTTACTTGCACCATATGTGATAAAGAAAATTAAGAATGTTTGTAGTACAAGTGGTACTGCGATTAGCAAGATATGAATTGGATTATTAACAATGACTTCACCTTGAAACATAAATAATAAAACCAATGTTAAGAGAAGGCCAATCACAGTTGCATTATCAAACTTCTTAATGAATGTGTTTTCAAAATACTCAATCCCTTTTTTCTTGATAACAAAGAATCTAGTTAGGAATCCACCTAATAATGGAATTACAACAAATATGACAACTGATAATATTAATGTGTCCCAAGGAACAGTAACATTACTAACACCAAGTAATAGTTTAACAATTGGAATAAAGGCCACTAGAATAATCAAGTCATTTGTCGCAACCTGAACGACTGTATATGCAGGATTGCCTTTTGTTAGATGACTCCAAACAAATACCATCGCAGTACAAGGTGCTGCACCTAGTAATATCGCACCTGCTAAATATTCAGTAACTAGATTTGGAGTAATAAAAGTTTTGAAAATAACAAAAAAGAAAAGATAGGAAATAGCATACATTGTAAATGGCTTTATAAACCAATTAGTAATCCATGTTACATATAAACCTTTGGGATTTTTTCTTGCGTTTCTTATACTTTGAAAATCAACCTTCATCATCATTGGATAAATCATTATCCAAATTAATATAGCGACAGGTAATGAAACTTTTGCATATTCAAACTTATTTAAAAATTTAGGTACTGCAGGAAGGAAGTTTCCAATTAAAACTCCAATCA
>DUUN01000542.1 GCA_012841535.1 Gallicola sp.
AAACACATAAATTAATAATAGTGAAATTGCTGCAGCTATAATAATTATCATTTGTATTAGTGGAGCAATAGTTGTAAAAAATCCTATTACTAAACTAATAGTTGCAAATACTTGAACAAACACCATTAGTTTTCCAACCTTAGTTAATGGTGCTTTTTCTAATTGTTCGGCCCTTTCAAGATCGTTCATTGAAAATACCGCCCTTTTTTTACTACATCTATTATATCACTAAATAGATAAAATACATATAAGAGTGCGTAGTCATTTTACTAATCGCTCGAGAACTCTGTTAAAACTTCAACAAGTACGTCTGGCAAATCATCAAAAATTATGTTTTTTGCGTTCGAAAATTGTGTTAAGCTAGTTTTAACAATATCATCATCAATTTTTTTAAGCCATCTTTCTTTAAAAACCCATTTAAGTTGCTTTTTTGTTACCTCTGGAATATTTTCTTTAAGGAATATAACTATTTGCTCTGGATTCATTGTAATATTTATTTCATTATTAATTAAAAAATATTCTATCCACCAATCAATTATCAAATAGCTGTTAAAAGACTTATTAAAATTTGAAGAAAATGTTCCTTGTTCATACCGATCATACCAAAATTTATTATTATACACATTATAAAAGTTAATTAGTTTGTTTAATAAAAGTATAGATTCTTTTAAATTATAGCTGTTCAAATGTTGTTTAATAATGTCATCCCAGTGATCCCCAAAAAATTTCTTTCTTCCATTTTTTCTTTTTTAAACGTTTTAAATAACTCTTTTATTGTATCTGGAACACGCTCTTCAAAAAATATAAGATAAGTAAGGTATACATCAAGAAAAATGGCTAAATCCCACATCAGATCCTTATCATTCCCAAACAATGCAAAATCTCTATAAACTTCTAAAAACCACGCTTCATCATTCGAAAGTGTAGAAACCATTATATTTTCAAAAATTCGTATCCAATTAGTAATTTTGTTATTTAGTTCATCTGTAAAATTCAAAAATAATAACGCTTTAAATTTACCAAACATTTTATATATTTTACTACTAAAACTTTTTTAAGGTTTGTGAAATAAATCAAAGAAAAAGTGTTTGAAATTATAGCACTAAATAAATTAAACATTTCAACATCACTTAGTGTGTTACTAAACATGTAATCATCGTTAATAAATTCGTATATTATAGAAAACGACTTATTAATTATTTCATAGACACCAATATTAGAAGATGGGGCATTTGAAGAGGTAGACACTGATTGATATATAGCTATGTTTTCTTTCAAAATATTATTTTGAATAAACAGGACTAATTTTAATATTTTTTGATCTTCTAGTTCGTCTTTATTTTTAAATAATGTTAATATGCTTTTTAACTCTTTTTTATAGACTAAATTAGACATAATGGTGTAAAAATTTTTTCCTCTGTGATTTTTTTAATACCCCCATCTTTTTTTTGAATTCATGGTACTGATATCGGATAATTCTATTCACTTTATAATCACTCTTAGTTAAAAAAGGTATCTCATTAAAAATAAATAAAAATATATAAACAACAACAATAAGATTTAAAAATAATTTGGCAATTAGCAAATCAAAAAACTGAAGAATCAGATTTATTATTATAAGTATTAACGAAATCACTATCATCTGTAAAAAATTATATCTTTGAGCTCGAGGAAATTTTCTAAATTCTTTGATATTTAAGCCATATATTTCATTATCTTGCAACGATAACGAAATAGATAATATCGTCAACACAAGAGGAATAATCGTTAAAAATAATATTTGAGATACAGAAGCAAAAAAAGCTTCATTTTTAGTTTTAATTTGATCCAATGTTTTATTAATAGAC
>DUUN01000679.1 GCA_012841535.1 Gallicola sp.
ATATTATTTTATTAAAACCAAATTATGAAAGAAGTGATATAGTCCATTATATTATTATGAATAGCTGTTAATATATTGGAAAAGATAGATGAAATCAATTAAAAGGAAATACACAAGATTTTTTGTGTACCTATTTTGATTTTATTCTACTTATACTATTTCTTAAACCATAGAGTAAAATCTATGGTTTTTTTATTTAGGAGGATAAAATGTTAAAAAGCTTAAAAAATGAATTTAAAATACCAAAAGTATTTGAAGAAAGTGAGTATAATTTTTGGCTTGATGAATATATTTCAAAAAACTTATTAAAGGCTCACCTAAATCCAAATTATGAAGGAGCAAGTAGAAAATTTGAATTTATTAATAGTTCAGTAAATTGGATTTATAAAAAATTTCCTGTAGATAAATATAATAGGGTTTTAGATTTAGGCTGTGGGCCAGGGCTATATGCTGAAAGACTCTATAGTAAAGGGTATGAGATAACAGACATAGATTTTTCAAAAAGGTCAATAGAATATGCAAAACAAAGAGCTTTAAAGGAGAATTTCGATATAGAATACGAAAATTATAATTATTTGGATATGAACTATGAAAACATATTTGATTTAGCAATGCTTATATATTGTGATTATGGAGCCTTATCAAAGAATAAGAGAAAAAAATTATTGGAAAAAGTATTTGCCAGTTTGAAAAATAAAGGGAAATTAATAATGGATGTTTTTTCAATTAACAAATTTAACAAGTTCATAGAAAAGGATACTTGGGAGTATTCAAAGGGAAATAATTTCTGGACTAAAGATGAAAGTATTATACTAAATACCAATAAAAAATATGAAAATAATATTTCGTTAGAAAGAACAATAGTAATAACCGATGAAGAAATAAAGAAATATAGTATCTGGCATAAGTATTTTTCAATGGAGGATATATTTAATGAGGTAAAAAGTGTGGGTTTTAATAATATAGAAATCTTTCTGGATGTTTCTGGAAGAGAATATTGTGAAAAAGGTGATACTATAGCAATTATAGGTGAAAAATTATAAATATTTTTATTATTTAATCCTTTTATGTTTTTGATTCGTTATATATAGTAGAGGTACCTTTAACTAAGGAGATAAAAAATTGAACCGGGAAGATTATTTGTTAAAAGATTTAAGAAAAGGAAATATTAACGCTCTTGAAGAGTTAATAAAATTATATTATCCGGATATTTTACGCTATTGTATAAGTTATTTAGGAGATTTTCAAATAGCTGAAGACCTTACCCAAGAAACTTTTATTAAGGTTGTAAAGTATATGGATAAATACATTCATAAGAATAAATTTAGAGCCTTTGTATACAAAATTGCTAAAAATACATGTTTAGATTATTGGAGAAAGAAAAATAAAGAGCCTTTTATGGAAGAAATATCCTATGAAGAACCGTTTTACGAACCGGGATTTAGTGAATTTATAGCTAATGAAGATTTTAAATCCATTATAAAATTACTAAATGAAGAAGAAAGAGAAATTATAATTTTAAGGTTTGTTCATGAATTAAAAATTAGAGAAATAGCAAATATTTTAGATTTACCAATGCGAACAGTACAATCTAAAATTAGAAAGATTTTAAAAAGATTAAAAGAAGATTTAAAAGAGGAAGAATATGAAGAATAATTTTGAAAAAAAGATTAAAAAAAATTTAACAATAAATAATTTTAATATTTCTCAGCAACATGTAACAGAAACTATAGAAAAATCTAAAGAAGAATATTTAAGAAGTAAGAGCAAAGGGAGAATAGGTTTTTTAGACTTTTTGAAACTACAAATTAAGTATGTAGGAACCTATACTTGGTTAATTCAAGGGATATTTACAATACTTGCATATATGTTTATGAAGGTAATGTTAAACAATGCTAAAGAAAGTTTATATATAAGTAGAGGATTAATAATTTTATTAGTTAATATATCTTTAATAACTGCAGTAGGAAATATGTTCTTTATAGCATATTCACAAAAAAACAATATGATGGAACTTGAAAATTCTACCTATATGTCAATTTCCAAAATAATTGTCAGTAGGTTTATTATTTTAAGTTTAGGTAATCTGGTTACGTTTATATCTATATTGGTTCAATTAATTAGCAAAACAAACATTATTGTCTATTTTGGAATAGTATTACTTGTTTTTCCATATTTACTTATTTCATGTGGAAATAATCTGTTAATAAATATGTCAAAAAAAATTAGTAATAATATTCTTATAATATACAATCTAATAATTTTTATCTTACTGAATATTTTAATATATTTTATTACAAATTATATTTCTATAGTACGATTTTTAGGGTTTTTTACAATAATTTTAGGAATA
>DUUN01000850.1 GCA_012841535.1 Gallicola sp.
AAAGCTATGATGCAGTGATACTGGCAGTAGCACATGAGAAATTTAATGATCTTGATATTGCTAAGATTACTAATGGTAACAGGGTGGTGTATGATGTTAAGGGGGTGCTTGGGAGAGGAGTGGATGCAAAACTTTAATTAGTTGACGGTTGATAGTTGACAATTAAAAAAAACTATCAACTATCAATTATCAACTTTCAACTAAAAAAGCTATCAACTATCACTTATCAACTGTCAATTATGGAATCTTCAAACAAACGCATTGCCAAAAATACAATGCTCCTCTATATAAGGATGTTGCTTACAATGGCAGTATCTTTATATACATCACGTATTGTATTGAATACACTGGGTGTTGAAGACTATGGTATATACAATGTAGTAGGTGGATTTGTTGCCATGTTTGGGTTCTTGAATAGTGCTATGGCTACAGCTACTCAACGATTTCTCTCTTTTGAGATTGGACGTAAAGATGATATTCAGTTGAGTAATGTGTTTAGCATGAGTATAAACATTCACTTTATTATTGCATTCATAATTTTACTATTTGCAGAAACTATTGGACTTTGGTTTTTAAACACACAGTTAACTATACCACCTGAACGAATAGAGGCTGCACAGTGGGTATATCAGTTTTCAATATTAACTATGATTGTGGGTATTGTAAGTGTACCCTATAATGCAATCATTATTGCACGTGAACGGATGGGTGTATTTGCAGCCGTAAGTATTATAGATGTTAGTTTGAAGTTGTTTATTGTATTTGTGTTGCAATGGTTAGGCTTCGATAAATTGAAACTGTATGCTGTATTGATCTTTGCAGTTTCATTAATTATCCGAATTATTTACGGCGTCTATTGTAAAAGAAATTTTAAAGAAAGTAAGTTTAGATTTTACTGGAATCCTGTTTTATTCAAACGTTTACTTAGCCATGTTGGATGGATGCTTTTTGGAACATCTACTAGCATGCTTAGTGGGCAGGGGGTAAATGTGCTAATGAATATATTCTTTGGTGTAACCGTTAATGCTGCAAGAGGGATTGCATTTCAATTACAAGGTGCAGTAAATGCATTTGTAAGTAATTTTATGATGGCTGTTAACCCGCAGATAATAAAAAATTATGCTCAAGAGAACTTTGAGCAAATGTACAATTTGGTATTCAGATCTTCTAAGTTCTCCTTCTTTTTGATGTTTTATATTGCATTTCCAGTTTTGTTACTTACAGGCACTATTTTGCGATGGTGGTTGAAAATTGTGCCCGATCAGGCAGTGATTTTTGCTCAGTTGGTTATTGTAGATCTGTTTTTTACGGTTTTGTTTTCTCCAATGGGTACTGTATCGCAAGCGACAGGTAGAATAAAGCCTTACCAATTAACAATTTCAATAGGATTCCTATTGGTGTTTTTGTTAACTTATTTATTTTTTAAATTTGGCTATCCTAGTTATTTTGCTTTTATTATTTTGATTGCAATATCTTTTGTTGGCTTATTTGCAAGATTGACTATTTTAAAATATCAGATATCCTTTCCAATTCGAAAGTATTTTAAAGAGGTTCTACTAAGAATTTCTTTTGTTGCTTTTGTTTCAGTTCCGATACCTTTAGCTCTTAAGTTTTATATTACTAACCTTATTAGTCAATTTTTCATAGTATCAGTCGCCACTATTTTATTTACAACCATTGGAATTTGGTTGGTAGGTATTAATAAAACTGAGAAAATATTCGTATTAAACAAAGCAAATCAATTAAAAAACAAACTAGTGAATAACTTATAATAAATAACTTATGATAGTAATAGAAAAACCAGAGGTGGTTATTATTAATGATAAAGCTCGCCTTCAAGCAAATTTAAATATTGATGGACAAAGGAAAAGTATTTGGTATGAGGTAGATTTAAAATACAAAGAATTCCTATGTTATGAACGTTCGGATGCATTTGTAGTCACCTTATTGCTATTAGCTATGCAAAAGGGACAAAATATTAAGTGCGAACAAGTTATTTCAGAACAACTTTATTTTAATCTAACAAAATATTTAATTCCATTTCTACTAAAAATCAATCCTGATTTAAAAGAGATAAATCTAATTTGTGAATTAGATAACACTATTCTAAATTCAAAACGTGAGGTTGGTACGGGTATATCTGGTGGTGTTGATTCATTAAGCACTATATTGTATCACGGTTCTAAAACAAAATCAGAAAATTATATTATCACTCATCTTACATTATTTAATAGTGGGTACTATGGTAATAGAGACGATAACACTGAAAGATTTAAAGAGTATGCAATACAATCTGAGAAGTTTAGTAGTGAATTTAAATATCCATTATTGTGTGTTGATTCTAATGTAAGTAATGTTACAAAGTATGATTTCCGAGCATCCCATGCATATTTAAGTTGTTCAGTAGTTCTCGCTATGCAAAAGATGTTTAATATTTATTATTACGCATCAAGCTATGCTATCTTTGATTTTAAAGCAAAGTTTGAGGCCACAGCTTATTATGAATACTTTCTTTTAGATTGTATTTCTACAGAAAACACAAAGTTTATTTCTGCTAATAGTACAATGAGTAGAGTAGAGAAAACAAAATTAATACTTGAAAATGAGGATTATTTAAAACATTTATATGTATGCACAGCAGGAAACCCTCCAATAAATTGTGGAAAATGCGAAAAATGTGTAAGAACATTACTAGCAATTGATTCAATGGGTTATCTTGATAAAGTCGATGGAAAATTCAATGTTGAAGCATATAGATCAAGAAGGAGTATCAATATAGCGACTATGTTGGTCAAAAAAAACAAGAGTATTTTTTATAAAGAAAATTACAATTCGTTTAAAGATACACAAACTTCAATTCCAATCAAGGCATATTTATTAGTTCCTTTTGCATTGGTTAATGAGTTTATCTATTCCAAATTAAAAATATATCTATCTAACAACTTAAAGAAAGAACAGAAAAAAACAATAAAAGGAATTCTTAAAAAAACAACTTTTTAAAACTCAGTTTCTATTTAGAAAAAAAATATTAAGAACATAATCTATTTTTTATGATAAAGAAAATTCTAAAAAAAATCATATATAAGCTTTCAATTATAGCATCTAAGAACAGGTGGTTAACAGTTTTTTATTATACAATAAATACAAAAGGATTTCAACATGAACAGCATAATGTTCTTAGGGGGGTAATAAAAAATAAAACTGATAAAAACAATATTGCAAACTTTAGAAGAGCAATTCATCGAATAGAAAAAGGGTTAATAACACAACCTCTTAAACCTATATTTGCTGAAAGCTATATACTAGAAACTGTATTAACATATAAAAGATTACTAAATGATGATTGTGATAAAACAACATTATTATGGGGAAAAGGTATCTTAATTCAATATTTTGAGATAGTAGAAAAAACTGATATTATTACAAAAGCATATAGTGAATTTCTAAAATTAATAGAATTTGAAACCAGTAATCTACCAAGCACATACTTTGCAAATGAAAGAGTGAGATCTAAAATTACAATTGATGATTTTTTTGAATTAAATAAACAAAGAAGGTCTATTCGCTATTATCAAAATAAAGAAGTGCCTCGTGAAATAGTAGAAAAAGCGATTAAAATAGCTTTACAATCACCCAGTGCATGTAATAGGCAACCTTTTAGTTTTAGAGTAATAGATGATCCAAGTATGCTCAGAACAGCAGCAAGCTTACCTATGGGTGCGACCACTTTTTCCGATAATATACCTATGATGGTTTTTATTATTGGAGATTTGAGCAGTTATTTTGATGAAAGAGATAAGCATATAATATATATTGATGCGTCTTTGGCAGCTATGAATTTTATATTAGCATTAGAAGTTCAAGGTCTCTCTTCATGCATTATAAATTGGTCTGATATTCCTAAACGGAACAAGAGATTGAAAAAGTTTTTGAAGCTAGAAGACTGGGAACAATGCGTCATGTCTATTTCAATAGGCTATGCATTGCCAGAATGTGGAGTAGCATCTTCAATGAAAAAAGATGTTGAAACAGTAACTAAATACAATTAAAATGAAAATTCAAATCGATGGTGTTGGTACACAAAATAAAGGTGCAGAATTAATGTTATATTCTATATTAGAACAAATAGAAAAACAACACCCTAGGGCTACAGTATATTTTAATTCAAATACTATAGGACATAACAAAATAGATACAACGATAAATTTAATAAAACCATTTCGATTACAATATACTTTTTATTTAAGAGTATTACTCTCAAAGTTAAAATTGCCACACAAATATTTTACCACACTTTATCCAATTAAGAATATTGATTTATTGTTAGATGCAAGTGGATTTAAATATGGTGATCAATGGAATCACTCAGATTATTTCTATCAAAGTCTAGAGCAATACTACAAAACATTGAAAGATCAAAAAACTAAGATTATACTACTGCCTCAAGCATTTGGCCCTTTTGATAAAAACAACAGTAGAAAAGCTATTGGTATTTTAAATGATTATGTAGACATCATAATTTCACGAGATTCAATTTCAACTTCTTATTTGAAGAATTCAGGAGTCAACATGAATAAAGTTTATCAATACCCTGATTTTACAAGCTTAACTAATGGAGAGTTCCCAGAAAGATATAATGAAATAAAGGGAGGTATTTGTATTATACCAAATAGTAAAATGTTGACACATACTGAATATTCAAAGAAGCAGTATTTTGAATTTTATGACAACATCATTAAAGAGGTCTCTAAAAAACACAAAGTGTTTTTATTAAATCATGAAGGAAAAGGTGATTTAAAACTATGTGAGGAAATAAATAGCAAATATAATTTTGATATACCAATTGTAACTAACCTTAATGCAAAAGAGATAAAGGGAGTTATAAAGGAATCTAAATTAGTGATTTCTTCGCGCTTCCATGGAGTTGCAAGTTCTCTAAATCAATCTGTTCCATGTTTTTCAACAAGTTGGAGTCATAAGTATGAACTTCTTTTAAGTTATTTCGGTTTTGAGGATTTTGTATTGAATATCGATTCTAATCCTTTAGATGTAAAAAATAAAATAAATAGCTTACTAACAAATGAAAATCAAAAAGAGGTAAGGGATAAGCTTAGTGAAAAAGTAAAAGAAATGAATAATAATATTGAAGAAATGTGGGAGAAAATATGGGATTTCAAATAGTATCAAAGGAGAATGATGAGATTTAATAATATATTATAAATAGGGAGTATCCCACGAACTGTGTAAGTAGGTAATCTGGAGGGTTGAACTCCGGAGTTCAACCCTCCAGAAATTTTTATTAAC
>DUUN01000470.1 GCA_012841535.1 Gallicola sp.
AAAAGGATATAAAGCAATTTCATCATTTTCTTCAAAAACAAAACACTGTGCCTTGCCATCTCCATTATTTTCATATAATTCATAATACTCGGGAGTAAAATATATATCTTGTTGCTCTATAGGTAATAACTTAAAGAAATAATTCCACTTATCTTTTTGATTTAAATTATATACTTTATAATTCATAATTACAGTTTTCAAATTCTTCTTTTAAAATGGACATAATTATTAAATTATGATATTTATTATCTTTAAATAAAGATTTACGCAAAACACCTTCCGTCTTAAAACCTAATTTATTATAAATATGAATTGCTGATTTATTATCTTCCAGCACAGTTAAATATATTCTATATAAATTTCTTTGACTAAATCCAAAATCAAGAATTAATTTTGTAGATTCTGTTGCATAACCTTTACCCCAGTATTTTTTTTCTCCAATAAAAATTGAAAATTCAGCATTTCTATTTATCCAATCTAAATTTGTAAGATTAACATTCCCTATATATTCATTATTTTCATTTAAACATATAGCTAATCTAAGATTATGTTCATCATTAAAAATTGAATTTTCTATCCATTTTTTTTCTCTTTCTGATGATACAAAAAAATAATTCCCTCCAAGTGATTTTGTAATATCTCTATCATTTCTCCATTTTGTTAAAGTTTTATAATCCTCAAGCTCAAATGCTCTTAAATAAATTCTTTCACCTATTATCATAAATTTTCCTCCTGATTTTCATTAATTATTATTTTAAGATTTAATATTGCTTTTTGATAATCTAATTTTTTATTTATTGGTATTGACAAAATTTTCTCTGATAAATTTTTACTTTCTTTAAAATCATTATTTGCAATTTCGTCAGTCAATATCCAGTGGATAGGACAATAAATATTAGATTCTTTTAGTTTGGCTCTTATTTCATCTCTATTATTTATTACAATAGGGAAAGCCAATGGTACAATATTATCTGGTAGGTCCTTAAATAAAGCAATATCATAAAATATTTTTAACAGGAATAAATAATTGGTACGTCTAATTTTTGCATCTTCACAATAATTAATTCTATTAAGAATATATTGATCAAATCGATTCCATCCTACATGTTTATTGGCATAATAAGAAACATTAGCTTTTTCAAAAGCATTTAAAAATCTTGCTTTATTTAAATTTGAATAATAATATTTGTAGCGATAGTATCTTCCCAATAATTTATTGAAAAAATATTTTTTATTAAATCCTTTAGCTTTAACTGATATAAAATCGTCCGAAATGATTACACTCCCTTCAGAAGGGAAAAATTTTCTAAAACTGTTAAAAGCATAGTTCCCAATAATTGAATTTTTATTAGCATAAAAATCTTGGACTATATCTTGAATTAATATTGCACCTTCTTTTTTTAATTTTAAAAATATCTGTTTTTCAGTTTCGGAAATATCAAATCCAAAATAATTGATAAAGAAAATTGCTTTAGTATGTTTATTGTATTTATTTAATAAATCATCAATATCTATAGATAAATCTTCTTTAATTCTATAAAATTTATAATGAATATTATATTCTTTGAATGGAATCAAAATGCTAGGGCAAAGGTAAGAAGGTAGCAAAATAAATTCATTATTTTTTATTTGAAGATGTTCAATAATAATTCTTAATGAATAATAACCACCATAGGTATATGTAAGATATTTATCAGGAAAGTTTTCTTTAAATATTCTTTTAATATTACATTTTGGTTTTGTAAGCAATAAACGAGGTGAAAAGAAAAATTCCCCACCTATGAAAAAATTATCTTTTTTAAAATTTTTATCCATTTACTGTCTTACACTACTCGGAATATTTATCACTCTATCTGCAAACCATTGGCTATTGGCTAAACAGTCATTTTCACAATCTTTGAACATGGGGAGGCGGTTCATCAATTCCCATATCGGACGCGTCATGACACCGTTATCGTTGCTGTATTGTAGAAATTCC
>DUUN01000641.1 GCA_012841535.1 Gallicola sp.
CTAAATAATAATTTATAGAACACTATAAATTATTAATTTCTTTTACCCTTAAACATGCTACATAGTGTCCTTCTTCTACTTCCTCCAAGACAGGATCTGTATTTCTACAAATATCCTTTGCATATTCACATCTGTCTGCAAATCTACATCCTGGTTTAGGATTAATAGGACTTGGCACTTCACCTTTTAGCTCAATTCTTTTCCTAGATTTTTGAGCATCAGGGTCTGCAATTGGTATTGCTGATAATAGAGCCTTTGTATATGGATGTAATGGATGTTCATATAGTTTTTCACTACTTGAAAGCTCCACTAATTTTCCTAAATACATTACACCAACCCTATCTGATATATACCTTACCATTGACAAGTCATGGGCTATAAAAAGTAAAGTTAAACCTAAATTTTCTTGTAAATCCTTTAAAAGATTTACAACTTGTGCCTGAATGGAAACATCCAGTGCTGATATTGGCTCGTCACAAATAATAAATTCCGGATTTAAGGCCAAGGCCCTTGCGATTCCTACCCTTTGTCTTTGACCACCTGAGAATTCATGGGGAAATCTTTGGGCATGTTCTGAACTTAGTCCAACAGTATTTAATAATTCTATTACTTTTTCCTGTCTTTCTTTCCCCTTTAAGGTTCCATAAATATCAAAAGGTTCACCAACTATTTCCTCAACTGTCATTCTAGGATCTAGGGAAGCATAAGGGTCTTGGAAAATCATTTGCATATGTTTCCTTATTTCTTTCATTTCTTTATCGGAAAACTCACAAATGTTCTTCCCTTTAAATATAACCTCTCCTGATGTTGGTTCATAAAGTCTAAGCATTGTTCTTCCTGCTGTAGATTTTCCACAACCGGATTCTCCTACTAAACCAAAGGTTTCACCTTTATTAATATAGAAACTAATATCATCAACGGCTTTTAATTTTCCACCTGAAACATTAAAATACTTACTTAAATTTTTAATTTCAACTAATTTTTCTTTTCCCACTATAAAGCCTCCTCTCTATTCTTAGAACATTGAGGATGATTTAACCAGCAACTACTACAATGTCCATTTCCATGGTCCATAAATTCTGGCATATGTTCTTCACAAATTACCATTGCATCATCACATCTATCATAAAAAGAACATCCTTTTGGTGGTTTATACAAGTCAGGTGGTGAGCCTTCAATTGAATGAAGCTCTTCATTTTTATCCATATTTAATTTTGGAACAGAAGCTAAAAGCTTTCTTGTATATGGATGTTTTGTATTATAGTAAATATCGTTTAATTTACCTTTTTCTATAATTTGACCTGCATACATTACTACTATTTCATCAGCTATATCTGCAACTACACCTAAGTCATGGGTAATTAAAATTATAGATGTATTCATTTCATCTTTTAATTTTTTCATTAAATCCAATATTTGTGCTTGTACTGTAACGTCTAAAGCTGTCGTTGGCTCATCGGCTATTAATAACTCCGGCTTTGATGCCATTGCAATAGCTATCATAACCCTTTGTCTCATTCCTCCTGAAAACTCATGGGGATATTGATTTATCCTTTTTTCAGGTTGAGGAACAGAAACTGTTTTAAGCATTTCTATTGCCAGTTTTTTTCCTTCTTCTCTTGAAATCTTCTTATGCTTTCTAACACCTTCAACTATTTGGTTTCCCACTTTCATAGTTGGGTTTAAAGAAGTCATTGGGTCCTGGAAAACCATAGATATGTTATTTCCTCTAATAAGAGTCATTTCCTTTTCTGACTTTTTCAGAAGATCTTCTCCATTGAAAATTACTTCTCCATTTTTATATAGTGCAGGTGGTTTTGGCAACAATTGTATAATAGAATTTGCTGTAACGGATTTTCCGCAACCTGATTCTCCTACTATTGCTAATGTCTTTCCTCTTTCTACATTAAAGGATATATTTCTAACAGCCTCAACCTCCCCAAAGAAAGTTTGAAAGGAAACTGCTAAATTTTTAACTTCTAAAATATTGTCCATAATCCACCTACTTCCTTAACCTAGGATCTAGTGCGTCTCTTAAACCATCACCTAACACATTAAATCCAAACATTATTATAGATATAAAGAATGCTGGAAAAGCTAGTTGATAAAAGATGTTTATTCCCATTAGTCCTAGTCCTTCACTTATTAATTTACCTAAACTCGGTTGTTGAGCTCCTAAACCTAAAAAGCTTAATGTTGCCTCTGCAAAAATAGCCCTTGGTATTGCTAAAGTTATATTTACTATTATAGGTCCTATTGAATTAGGAATTATATGTTTTCTTAGTAAATAACCATTTGATGCTCCCAATGAAGTTGATGCCATTACATATTCATGTTCTTTTATTTGTAATACTTGTCCTCTTACTAATATTGCCATAGGTATCCAACCGGTAATACTCATAGCTAAAACTATAGTAAATAGGTCAACTCCTCCATCACTGGAAAAAGTTACAGAAATTAATATTACTACTAACATGTAAGGAATAGCATATAACACTTCTGCTATACTCATCATTACTGAGTCAACTCTTCCTCTTGCCATTCCTGCAATTCCACCATAGGATACACCTATAAGAAAATCGAAGGCAGCTGCTAAAACACCAATTAGAAGTGAATACTTAATACCAAAGCAGACTCTAGCAAATATATCCCTTCCTAAAGGATCAGTTCCAAACCAATGCTCACTATTAGGTCTTAGATTTTTCATAGCCGGATTAGTAGTTTGATAATCAAACTTACTTATCATTGGGCCTAGAATAGCTAACAACAATGAAGCTACAAGTAAAAATAGTCCAAACATAGCTAGTTTATTTTGTTTTAATCTTCTAAAAACATCTTTCCAATAGGAAATTGTTGGTCTTGTTATTCTATCTTTATTTAAGTCTTTTTTTGCCGGTTCAAATAAATCTTGAGGGTAGTTTTTATAATTATCCATTACTTACCCTCCTTTGTTAATTTAATTCTTGGGTCAATTACTACATATAAAATATCTACTATAACTAAAATAGCAACTAATACAACAGCATAAAAAACAGTAGTCCCCATTATTAAAGTATAATCCCTATTACTTATTGAAGTAACAAAGAAAGTTCCTAAACCAGCTATTCCAAAGATTTTCTCAATAACAAAAGAACCAACTAATAAATTCGATAAAGTAGTACCCATTTGAGAAACAACTGGTAAAATTGCATTTCTAATAGCGTGATTCATTATTACCTTTAATTTTTTCAATCCTTTAGATTGGGCAGTCTTAATATAATCCTGTCCTAAAACCTCCAGCATAGATGATCTCATAAGTCTAGCAGTTGACGCCATTGGCATAAGTGACAAAGCTATTGTTGGTAGTATTGTGTGAGCGAAGGTACCCCAGCCTGATGTTGGTAAAAATCCTGAACCTTTAGCAATAAATTGAATAAAAAGACTGGCCATAACAAAACTAGGAACCGAAATTCCTATTAGTGCCACTATCATCATAAAATAATCCGGAGCCTTGTTTTGATATAGTGCTGCAACAGCTCCTAATAAAACACCAAAAAACATGGACAATATAAAAGCTTGTCCACCTAATTTTGCAGAAACAGGTGCTCCTCTTTTTATCATATCGTTTACAGTTTCTGCATTTGATTTCATAGATTCGCCAAAATCTCCCTTTAAGAGATTTTTTAAGTAAATTACATATTGTTCAGATTTAGGTTTATCTAAACCGTATTTTGCTTGTAAGTTATTATATACCGTTTCCGGCATCTTACCTTCCTTGGCAAAAGGATTACCAGGTACAGCATGCATTAAAAAAAATGTTACTGTAATAATAATAAACAAAGTAGCAAAACCCATGGCGACTCTTTTTCCTATAAATTTAGCCATTTTTCTCCCCTTAATTAATTTTTCTATAAATAATAAAAGATAGAGAATTACCCATTCTCTATCTTTTATTCAATTGTAAAATTTATAATTGACTATTCAATTTCTGCAAAAGTCATAGTTGGGTAATTCAATAATGTTTTATATATTCCCTTAACATTTGGTTTAACCATATATGGTTGAGTATAGAAGTAAATTGGTATAACTGCCATATCTTCTACAATCATTTTTTCAGCTGTTCTCATAGCTTCAAATCTTTCAGCTGCGTCATTAGAAGTTTTTGCTACTTGAACTAATGCATCATACTCTTCATTAGCATAGTTTGCATCATTAAATGATCCGTCTGTTTCCCATAAGTCTAAGAAAGTTAATGGGTCTGCATAGTCTCCTATCCAACCTGCTCTAGACATATCATAGTCTCCAGCTTGCTCTCTATCTAATTTAACTTGGAATTCTGTGTTTTCTAAGCCAATAGTAGTTCCTAAAACCTTATTCCACATATCTTGAACAGCTTCTGCCATTTTTTGATGTTTATCATCTGTATTATAAAGAAGGTTGAAGTTTGCTGCATTAAATTCTTCTACAGTCATGCCTTCTTCTTTTAATCCTTCTTCAAATAACTCTTTTGCCTTTTCTGCATCTTCAGTAATTAAATTACCTACAGCATCTCTATATTCCTTGTTGTTTTCATCCTTCATTCCAAATGGTACAACACCTTCTGCCGGTACCTCACCACTTTGTGAAACATTTTCAACTAGGGTCTGTCTGTCTAATGCCATAGACAATGCTTGTCTAACCTTAGGGTTAGTGAAAGGTTTAGTTTCATTATTTACATTATAGTAATATACTGCAACATCAGTACCAATTACTAGTTCTTCACTACCTTCAGCTTGTTTTTGTGCAACAACATCAGCTTGAGGAGTTACTATAATATCATATTGGTCTGAGTCATAATTTTGCCATTCAGTATTTTTATCTTCAAGAATATCAAAGTGAATTCCATCTATTTTTACTGCATCAGCATTTTGGTAATTTTCATTTTTTTCAATAATGATTTCTGCTCTATGTTCCCAAGTAGTTAACTTAAAAGGTCCATTAGATACGTGAGTTTTTGCATCTTTTGCCCAATCAGGATTTTCAGTAACAACTTTTTCAGATACTGGGAATAAAGCATAGAAAGCAGTTAATTCAGTAAAGAAAGGAGTAGGATTTTCTAAAGTAACTTCTAGTGTTAAATCATCTACAGCTTTTACTCCAACTTCATCTACACCAACTTTTCCTTCATTAAAAGCTTCACCATTTTTAATATAGTAACCTTGGTGAGCATAGTTAGCAGCTAATTCAGGATCTAAAAGTCTCTTCCATGAAAATTCAAAGTCCTTAGCTGTAACAGGTTCTCCATTTGACCATTTTAAACCTTCCTTAAGTTTAAAAGTGTAATTTAATCCATCTTCAGAAATTTCAGGTTCAGCTTCTGCAGCTCCTGGTACAACATTTCCTTTTTCATCATAAGTCATTAATCCTTCGAAAGTATGTTGTAATACCCATGACTCGTGAGTACCTTGTGCTAAAGCTGGATCTAATGAGCCTGGCTCTGAAGTATTATTAGTTCTTAAAAATTTTCCTTCTGTAGTAGTCTTACCCCCACCACCAGCACCTGTTTCTTTATCATTTGTCTTACCTCCACCACATGCAGTAAGAGCAAATGTTAGTGCAAGTAGCAAAGCTACTATTCTAAATTTTTTCTTCATACAATATTTCCCCTATAAAATTTATATTTATACATATAATTTTATGTACTGTAAACTATTATACTACATTATAACTTTTAGGTAAATAATCATCTTGTTAAAATATTGTGTATCTTTTAACTAAATCTATCTATTGGCCCAGTAAATAACTAAAAATTAACC
>DUUN01000348.1 GCA_012841535.1 Gallicola sp.
CTTTAAAGATGCGTTTGTGAAGTATGAATAAATAAAAACAACCGAGGAGTAGTTAAACTCTTCGGTTGTAACTTAAATGACTATTTGTTCTTCCACAATCGCGCCCGTTAGTGGAATAAAAGATGCCTTAATAATTATTGATTTTCATAAGACCATACTTACAATTTTATTTACCCACTTTAAATCCTCTTCAATTTCCAATAATTCACAAAGAGAACTATGGAGATTCTTAAATTCAAGAACGATACTTTTCATAACATTTATAATTTCTTCCGTATTTCTTCCACATTCCCAACTTTTGAGTAGTGACTTTTGCCATTCTCTCAATTCACTTCGATCATCTTCGTATTTAGCCCAATCACCAAACGTATTGGGTTGTATTCCTAAATGCATGTACCAAGCAGTTACTATTGATAAGCGTAATTTATCAATACAATCCAAAGCATAATAATACTCTTGTCTCATTGCTCTTCTATATGCCTCATGCAAATATGCAAAGAATTTTGTCCTCCAATTATCAAATTCATCTACCGATGGTTTATAACTAAGAACCATTGACTGCTTTAATATATCAGTCATTAAACCTTCATTGTCCTTTATTATTTTTATATTTTTCAACCATGTAGATGGTTGAATATCATCTGGACTAAAATAAAAGATATCTACTTTAACAAAACAATCATAGTGAGCAATAGTATAAATTGAATAAGGGTCTAAATTCTCATAATAAAGGACATTGCCCCAGTTTTTAGCATGATTTTTCTTATTTAAAACGTATTCTTTTATTTTGTTAGGTTTGATGACTATTCTAAGATCAATATCTGAATAGACATCTGTGTTCTTATTCCCAACAGATCCACCATAAAAAAATGCAAGGACATTATCATCACTTGATAAATCATTTTCAATTGCGTCTAATAATTTTTTACGTTTATTTGGTAATTTTAAATCTCTTGCTCTATGCCTACTTGCAAATCCCACACATTTAAAATATCCTCCCTTAACATAATATTTGTTCTGTAAAAATTAATTGTTTTTATTACACAATCTGGCCCGTTTGTTGAATAATCTACTTTCATTATATCTAGAACTTCAATTACATATCAACTATTAATCAACATATTACAGAAATAAGGGTTCGAATCTCCACTTTTTTTCGCATATAGGTAGAAGATTATTTAGGAGGAAGCCATATGCGAATGACACAACTATCAACAGAACATCAAACACCAAGTGATAAACTACCAAAACCAACCAAGGAACAGCTTCAAAATGAACTTCATTTCCATCTTGCTGAAAAAATGCTTATGAAACTATATGAAGAGAAACTTATTTCTCAGGAAGAATTCAATCAATTAAGTAAATTAAATCGTCAAAAATTCAATCCATTATTAGGCCCTTTAATGTGCGATAAACCTTGATATAACAGTGTTCTAACGCTAATATGTCACATGCGAGAAGGGAGGTTGAGTGGATGAGAAAGATAACAACTATTGATGTAGTTGCATCTTCAGAGACAAAACCGAAACAAAAGGTTGCTGCCTATATACGTGTATCAACATCAAATGAGGATCAACTTATTAGTTTAGAAGCACAAAGACGACACTACAAAACTTTGATTGAAAATAATGA
>DUUN01000527.1 GCA_012841535.1 Gallicola sp.
CAAAAAGACTGAACTTCAAAGCGAGCTCGAAGTTACAGCTGAAATCATTCAAAATATTATTAATGAAAATGCCCATACAGCTTTAGACCAAGAAGAATATCAAAAAAGATACGATAGCCTTGTAGAACGGTTTGATGCCACTAAGGCTAACCTAGAGCTTACAACTGAGCAGATTAAGGATAAGATCACGAGGCATAAAAATCTTGAAATTTTCTTAGATAAATTAAGAAACCAAGACGGTTTGGTTACTGAATTTGACCAACTTTTATGGAATAGTCTCGTAGATTTTATAACAGTTTTTGAGAAAGATAAGGTTCAGGTAAGGTTTAAGAATGGAGTCACTGTTCAATTGTAAACTATTATGGTTAAACCCTCTTTATTCAAAACAGAGGATGAAGGGGTTTCTCTCCATAACATAGCTTATAAGTAAAACACCTCTAAGCTCTACTTACTGTTCTTTCAGACCCTATAATATCTTCTTTTAAAGCCTGTTTGGCTACAATTGAAGCATGAATGGTAATAATATGTCCATTTATCTGTTTTTCTACTTCATCAATTTTAGTTTATTATCATTCCTATATTTTATTTTCTTCCATCCATATATATATCTTTTTGATCTAAAATCCAATTTTTTTAGATAATATTTTTATTTATGGCTTCTATCTTGTGGGATAAGTGCATTACCATTTTTATCTTACGATTCGGGTGATACATTTTGAATAATTTCAATAAACTTCTTCATATTATATGTTTGGTATTTTTCTTTATGATAAATAATATGATTTGTACTAACTAACTCCAATCCTTTTACTTTTACTTCTGCTATTTCTCCATCCTTTAGTTCTTTTTCAACCTTCTCCCTTGGTAGTATACTTACACCCAAATTTGATTTTACAGCTTGAACCAGGACATTTGAATTTACACTTATCCATGTAGGATTTACACTAATGCCATTTAACAATAATGCACTGTCGAATACATCCCTAATAGCACTACCCTTCTCTCGAAGTAAAAGCTTTTCCTTTATTAGTTTATTAATTCCTATTATTTTTTCTTTAGCGAATGGGTGGTTTGATGAGCAAATCACTAACAACTCATAGGATGAAAATGGAATGTTCTCTAAATTATCATTGGTGACAACCCCTTCAATTAGTCCTAAATCCACCTCATTATTTACTACCATTTTTTCAATTTTACTAGCATTATCCACCACAACTCTTGTAGGGACATTTTTAAAATTTATTTCAAATTCAGCTATTGCCACTGGCAAAATAAAAGTAGCAATAGTAATACTTGAACCAATCTTAATCATTGCATTGCCCAATATTTCTTTTGCATTCTGTTCCAAATCATCATATAAATCCAATAACTTTATGGTCTTTGCTAAAAAAATCTTGCCTGTTTCATTTAACTGAATTTTCCGAGATATCCTGTCAAACAAATAAATACCCAAATAAGTTTCAAGGTCATTGATTGCATTAGAAACAGCTGGTTGTGTTATAAATAATTTCTCAGATGCCTTAGTTATACTCTCTTCTTCACAAACAGTCTTAAATATCTTTAGATGTCTTATATTCATATTCAATCCTCCATTCATCACTAATTGGTTATGTATATAATAACATTATACAATTTTACTTATCTAATGTCTAGTTGTATAATAAATATTAAGCAACTTATTATTTGGAGGTACCATATATGAGATTTAAGAAATTAAGAATATATTTTACTCTTTTTAAAGTTACATTTTCAATAAGTACTTTTACGTTTGGTGGTGGGTATATCGTTATTCCCATGATGCGTAAGTATTTTGTTGATGATTTAAAATTAATTACTGAAGAAGAACTAATGGACATGTCTGCAATAGCTCACTCAACACCAGGTGCTATTGCAGTTAATATTGCAGTGTTAGTTGGTTATAGAATTGCTGGCATCATTGGTGCTATTATTACTGGTCTTGGGACAGTAATACCACCTTTATTGATATTATCTATTATATCTGTTTTTTATAAATCATTTAGAGATAATTTGATTGTTTCTGCTGTATTAAAAGGTATGGAAGCGGGAGTTGCAGCTACAATTGTTGATATCTTAATTGATATGTGGCAAGGAATTACAAAAGAGCAAAATATACTATTAACCTTGATGGCTCCTGCTGCATTTATTGCTAATTATATATTTAATATCAACGTGTTATATATAATTGTTTTCTGTGCTATCTTATGCTTTATCCAAACCTATATTTATAGCAAATTTACAAAGAAAGAAGGTGACCAAATTGAATAATATTATATTTATTTTATTTTTTACATTTTTAAGGATAGGTACTTTTAGTATTGGTGGTGGATATGCAATCATTCCACTCATACAAGACGAGGTTGTAAGTTCTAAAGGATGGCTTACTTTAAAGGAATACACAGATATTATTACTATTTCTCAAATGACCCCTGGTCCCTTGGTTGTTAATACTGCCTCTTTTGTTGGAATAAGGGTTGCAGGTACTTTTGGAGCTGTTGTTGCTACTTTAGGAAGCATTTTATCAGGATTTATTATTTCTATTTTACTTTATAACTTCTTTAAGAAAAATAAAAATATTGATGGTATTGCCAATATCTTAAAGGGGCTTCGCTCTAGCTCAGTAGGACTTATTGCTTCTGCAACTACAACGATTATTATACTTACCTTTTTTGGACCACAACCCATTAACTTTGGAAATGCTAATATAAATGTCTCCGCTGTAATTATATTTTTTGTTTCTTTATTTTTACTTAGAAAGCATAAGCTAAATCCTATATTAATAATTATATTTACTGGGGCTGTAGGTCTTTTTATATACTAAAGCCTATACAAATTATTTCCTTGATTTTTATAAATACCACATAAAACAATATAGTATAAATGCTTTATAAACCTAAGTTCATTTGATGCACTAACACTTATTAAACTCTACCTTAAAGGCAATTGTGAAACTATCTAAAAATAAAAAATAGCCGAGTTTCCTCGACTTCCACCTATGCACACCCCTTCCCCCTTTTGCACACCCCTATGTACAACATTTTCTAGGATAATTAAATTGTATCAATTTCTGAATGATTATATCTATCTTCTTACCGTCTTTGATACAATCCTAAAGTTAAGAATACTGTTTTAATAGAATCAGTTTGGTAGGACAACTCTTGATATAAAGGCTTTGCCTGGCTTTTATCGTTCTCTATCTATAAAATACTGATAATAAATCAATTAGTATACAATCACCTATAATCTATGCTTTTCTTTTCTTTTTATTTTTGAACATTCTGTTCCTATACTCTTATAAATAATTAAAAAGTATAGGCAAAATTAAAATGTATAATGGTAATTTGTATACTCACCAACTATTTTTACATATGCTAATCTTAAATAATCTAAATCAACATAATAACTAGAATGTTTCTACAAAAGTTCACTATTTTACTTAATTCTTCTTCGTCATAATCCTCTAAAGTAGGTTTAAAGAAATAGATAATCGAATATTCATTTAAAGTTATAATATGTATTTGTCCTTCTATACAGCATCAAAAAAATGAAATATAGTCTACTCAAGACCTATGATTCATCTTTATTTTATCTCTGATTTTATCTGTTTCTGCTGTCCTACTTAATTTACCTTAAAATTTTTTTATACAGTTTTGTAGACATTTCTTCTCCTCCTAATAATATTATATCATGTTCGGAAAAGAACTGTCCTATCTAGTGTAGCATATCCAATTTGGAATCATATATTAAAATAATTTTAGAAGAAGGATTGAATAGTGTTGACAAGTGTTGATAATAAATATATACTTATAAAACAAGGAGGGAAAAGTAATGAAAAATAAAGAATTATTAAATACTAAGGAAGCTGCTCATCATCTAGGAGTTAGCACATCCACAGTGTATCGAATGGTTAATAGAGGAACCTTAATGCCTTCAAAGACCCCAGGTGGGCAAAGAAGATTTTCAATAGAAATGCTAAATGATTACTTAGAAAAAAGTAAAGATATAAAAGCACCACAAATTCCAGTTTCTTATAAAAACAAAGAAAAAAATAAAGAAGAAAATGAAAAGGATCCAAAAGAAGAAAAGAAAAAACAAGTTGATAAAAGAAATAAACTTAATAATTTAACAGGTACAGAGTGGTTACCTGCAACAAAGAGTTATTTCTATCAAAAAGGATTGGGATCGAAGCACCCCCATGCTCAAATAGAAAGGCAACATCCAGCACCTTTTTCATTTCAAGATGTTGAAAATTTAATTCTATTTTTCACTAAAAAAGGAATGAATGTATTAGATCCATTTGGTGGAGTTGGATCAACTGCAAAAGCTTGTGCATTAAATGATAGGGTATGTACTAGTATAGAGTTACAGAAAAAGTGGAATGATTTAGCTATAGAAAGACTTGAAACTGAAGTAGGAAGAGGGACTTCAGATAACCATGTATTCATTGTAGGAGACTCTAAAAAAGTTTTAACAACAATGGAATCTAATTCAATTGACTTTATGGTCACTAGTCCTCCATATTGGATGATATTAAATAAAAAAGCAGATCATAAAGTCAAAAAAGAGAGAGTTGCCAATAATCTTGCAACTAACTATTCCGAAAATGATGATGAAGATTTAGCTAATATAGAAGATTATGATGAATTTTTAAATATCCTTGTAGATGGTATTTTTTTAGAATGTGCAAGAATTTTAAAACAAAAGAAATATATGTGTTTGATAGTTTCTGATTTTAGACATAAGTCAGAATATGTAAGTTTTCACAGTGATTTAATTCAGAAATTAAATAACAGAAAAACAAGTGATGGTAAGATTTTAAAATTGCAGGGAACCAAAATTTTAATTCAGAATCACAAAAGCTTATTACCATACGGCTATCCTTATGCATATGTTGAGAACATTCATCACCAATACGTATTGATTTTTAGAAAATATTAATGAGGTGAGATAAAAATGTATGAATATAATAGAACTTATATAGGAGACTGTGATTTAGTCATGGAGAAAATGATTAACGATGGATTAAAGTTTGACTTAATATTGACAGATCCGCCGTATAATTTAAATAAAGATTTTGGAAATAAATCCGATTCTTTAGATAAAGAAGAATTTTTATTAATAAATGAGGAAAGAATCAAAAAATGTCGTAACTTGTTAGATTCTAATGGAAGTTTAATTTGGTTTGGTATTCATAATTACATAGGATATTTACAGGTGATTATGTATGAATTAGGTCTCTATTATAGAGCTATGAATATTTGGCATTATGAAAATGGATTTTCAAGAAGTAAAAAAGTCCCAGCCACGCAATACGAACCATTTTTATGGTTTTCTAAATCTAATAAGAAATGGACTTATAATGCTGATGATGTAAGGGTCCCATATAAAAGTACAGAAAGATTAAAAAGTCCTGTATATTATAAAGATAAAAATGGAAATAAAAAAGTTTGGAAGCCAAACCCAAATGGTGCATTAAGAGGGGATGTTTGGAAATATCCTACATTAGCTGGGAAGGCATTTGAAAAAGAACGAACGAGTCATCCTACACAAAAACCTGAAAGTTTAATTACAGAAATAATAAAAGCTTTTTGTCCAAAAAATAAGGAAGGAAAATATGAAGGAACCATCTTAGATCCATTTCATGGTTCTGGAACTGTCGGAGTATGTTGTGAAAATCTCAATAAAGAAGGCCATTTAATTAAATGGATTGGAATTGAATTAGAAGAAACATGGGTCAATATTGGCAATAAACGACTAATAGATTTAGATTAGAATTTGAAATAGGGTCGTT
The DNA here is from genome assembly GCA_012841535.1 of Gallicola sp. Classification (GTDB taxonomy): domain Bacteria; phylum Bacillota; class Clostridia; order Tissierellales; family Peptoniphilaceae; genus Miniphocaeibacter. The sequence goes on from DUUN01000527.1 coordinate 5,810, forward strand.
TGGACCCTATTTCAAATTTTATTTTAGGGGTTCAAAATACCCCTTACCAATACTATCAGAAAATCCCAAATTATCTAATATTTCTATAGGCTTTTCCATAATTGGATTATTTACATCTAAATAGTAATTAGAGTATATGTCCAATGGGATATTTGACCAGTAATGTAAAGTTAATGCTAGAATACTTATAGTTTTGACTTTTAAATTTAAAATCTTGTTAATATCAGAAATTACATTCCAATAATCTGATCTCCTATTTGGAATATCCCAGCAAATAACTAAAGGGATAATAGGTTTATCGACTATCTTATTCCTTGATAATGCCACAGCATAATCATCTAATAGATTCCTTGGGGCATCCAATATTGCAGTTGATGGGATTTCTATTTCAACAATACTATAATATTCCTCAAATTCAATGAAAGCATCAAATCTTTCATTATTATCACCAACCCTAGGAAAGCGAATCTTACCACCTAACCTTGTTATTAAATATTTTAGTAATTGGTTTTCAGTATCTGGTGTTAATTTTATTTGAGAATATGAATTTATTAATTTATTTAGTTTTTCATCTATAGGTAAAGTGTTCTCCAGTAATTCTTCAATTAAATCATTAGAATCAGTATTTAATTTATCATTAGTAGATCTATACATTTTCATAGTCAAACTCTATCCTCCCCCTATATTTTTCAAAATCAGAAATGTTAAAACTAGTATTATTTTTGACGCAGTAGAGCATTGCTATAATTAAATCCTTCATATCTGCAATTGCTATATTAATTTTATATGTTCTATAAATATCTTCAATCAGCTGGTACACATCTGATCGTTTATTTGGGACATTAAATCCTATAGCCATACTACATAAATCAAAAGTTGTAGGGAAAGGCTCCCTTGAAAGTAAAAGTACTTTGTTTTCTAGTGCTTGCCGAATAGCTTTTACTGATAACATAATTTCTTCTGTCGGTGACTTTACTTCTACTGGTATAGAATATTTGTCATCTCTAATTATTACATCATACCTCATATTGTTGTTTCCAGCAGGAGATGTCATAGCATCTTTGTCAAATATAAAGCTTAATAAATCCGTTACTAGTGGATAGAATTCATTTTGTTTGTATACCGAAACGTCTGATAGGAATCTATCTATCCCAATATCAATATTTTTTTCATTTTTAAAATATTGATCTAAAATCTTCTTAACAGTGCGATTAGCTTTTTTTTCTACTTTCAGATGACTAATAGGTTTATTAGATTTATAATAATTGGCCTGAGGTATATCAACAACACTTATATTACTTTCAATATTAGTTTCCGTTGTCTGCAAAACTTTATCGGGCATAACTTCAGCAATCTCCTTGCTAGAAAAATACTGAAATGGAGAGAACAGAATTTCATCTTTATTATATTTTTCTAAGATTTCACTTTTAAAACTAGAATATTTTCTCAAATCTTCTTGAACATCAAAATCAGCATACTTCAGCATAGTTAACATTGAAAATTCTGATAGTAATTTCAATTCTATATTATCATTAGGCAAATTGCGACCGTATAAATTAATTGCATTATCTATCTGTTCACACACTTTTTTACCTTTATTTGTTAATAAAAGAAAATCAGTCTTTTTACCATATATATTTATCTTTTCTTTTTTAAACCAGCCTGTATATACAATTGAAGAAATAACAAATCTTGTCAAATTTCTCACAGAATTTGGTTGCATACATAAATCATCACTTAAATCAGATATTGCATTATTTAAATTATTAAGGTCTTTACTTTTTCTAAGAGATCTTATCAGCAATAATTTTTCGTTGACTTCATAGTCAGATTTTCCATCCATAATATTCATAGGTCCTAAAAGTATCTCATCCCTATTAATTTTCCCATCTAATTCATTTGCAAATTGTAAGATACTAACAAAAGGTTTGTTAATATCTTTAAATTTTACATTCAAGATTTTATTAGGATAAATTATTCCAAGTAAACATTGTGAAAATAAATCTTTAGATGCTTCTCCTGAAAGTGCAATGTGTAATCCTAAGTATGTGAAATTAAAATTAAGAGCAACATCATCTTTAGAATGTATCCAGCCAAGTAATCTATATATTTCGGTATAACTTTTAGCTTGCATTTTCATAGATTTTCGAGAGTCATCTTTAATTTGATATGACCTTTTTAATGCTTCATTTCCAGTATACCCAGAAGAACTTGCAAGCTTTTCTCTCGCTAAAAACTCAGCGATATTATCTAAATCAAAATAATCCACATTAGAAAATTCCGAATATAAATTCTTAAACACATTTAAGATAACATCTATATCTGAAACCGGATTTCTAAACCTTATCATAAAGCCATCCCCCCAATATTTCAATTACTTATTATTTATACATATTACATTATATCAAAGTTCTTTTAGAATTTCACATTTATATAGTAAACTATAAAAATACAAGCTATAATATATTTAAAGATTCTTACAATTATCTATCAGGAGGTCAAATATGTCTAACAAACGTTCATTCAAAACATATATTTTTAACCGTTTTTATAATGATTTTCATGAAGCAATTAG
>DUUN01000008.1 GCA_012841535.1 Gallicola sp.
AACAGAAGATGGGAAAACAATTTATAGTTATTCTGATAAATATGATTACAATTTATCAGAAATGACAGGCACCGAAGCCTTGCGAAGAATAATATGTGAAAATTCGCTATGGATTTGTATTGGTAGCGCAGTATATAATAAACAATTATTAGACAAGTATATGCTTAGATTTACAGAGGATTGCACTAGTGGAGAGGATATAGAATTCACATATAAAGCTCTATCTAAGACAAAAAAAATATTGTTTTTTGATAAGATATTATTTTATTATTTACAAAGAAAAGATTCAAGGTCAAAAAATTATAATATCAAAAAATTGGATGCTATTTACGCAATAGAGAGGGCTTTTAAATATATTAGTAACACATCTAACAAAGAACTATATGAAATATTGCAATCTATGGAATATGATGAAAGAATAAAGGTGTATTTAAATTTTTTACAAGCAGTATTTTTAAATTGTGATATATCAAATTTAAAACAAGTATTTAATAATATAGAAAAGGTGTTTCCAGATTTAAATAAGGATATGAAAAAAGTCATGAAAGGATATAGGGGAAATAATACTAAATTATTTTTTAAGATTAAATTTTTTCTACTATCTCCAAGATCATATTTATACTTTTTTAAATTTAAAAATACAAATTTTGGGGGAATATAATGAAAAAGATCGCTCTATTAACCTTAAATGGTTATTTTAATTATGGTAATAGATTACAAAATTATGCTCTTCAGGAAATTCTTAACTTAATGAATTTTAAGGTAGAGACAGTTATTAATAATAATAAACCTAGTAAAAATAAAAATTATACTTTTAAAGAAAGAATGAATAATATAATGAATATGACTTTCAGAAAAATGTTTATTATATTAAAATATAAAATTTGGCTTAAGAAAAATCAAAATGAAATAGAGAAAAGAGAAAAAAACAGAAGAAAAACATTTAAAGTATTTACATTAAACTATATTAAAGAAACAGATTATAGTATTTCAGATAATAATATTCCAGAAAATTTATCCGATAGATATGATTATTTTATTGCTGGAAGCGATCAGGTTTGGAATCCAAATTATAATTTAGGATCTTCGATTTACTTTCTAACTTTTGCAGATAAACATAAAAGAATAGCATATGCACCTAGTTTTGGTGTATCTGAGATAAAACCAGAATTTATAGAGAACTATAAGGATTGGATCTTTGGAATGCATAAGTTATCTGTTAGAGAAGACGATGGAGCTAAAATAATAAAGGAGTTAACAGGCAGAGATGCTCCTGTTTTAGTTGATCCAACACTGCTTCTAACTAAGGAAAAGTGGCTAGCCATAGCTAAAGAAGCTGACAATAAGCCTAAAGGAAGGTATTTATTAACTTATTTTCTAGGTGGAATACCAGACAATTATAAAAAACAAATTAAAAGTATTGTTAAAGAAAACAGATTAGAAGTTATTAATTTGGGTAATATTAGAGAAAAAGAAACCTACAGAACAGGCCCTAGTGAATTTATAGACTACATTAATGATTGTAGTGTTTTTTGTACAGATTCATTTCATGGAGCGGTTTTTTCAATACTTTTAGAAAAACCATTTATAGTATTTGAAAGAATTGGTTCAGGATCAATGTATTCTAGAATTGAGACACTTCTAAATAAGTTTAACTTAAATTCTAGGAAGGCTGAAAATATATCATGGGAAGAAGATGTTTTTAAAATCGATTTTTCTCATGTACCTGAGATATTAGAATTTGAAAGGAATAAATCACTAGATTATTTAAAATATGCTTTGAATATTGAGGGTGCAAATTAAATTATGAAGGTTAATCAATTAAAGGCAGGTGCTGCCTTATCATATATATCGATGGGACTAGGATATCTAGTTTCCATAATTTACACCCCAATCATGCTTCGGCTATTAGGGCAAAGTGAATATGGACTATACAACCTGGTGGCATCAGTCGTTGCCTATCTAGGTGTCCTGAACTTTGGTTTTGGTAGCGCCTATATGCGTTATTACTCCAGATACAAGGTTAAGGATGACCGGGAGAAGATCGCGACTCTGAATGGGATGTTCTTTATAATTTTCGCAGCTATTGGTTTAGTTGCGGTAATCGCTGGATCTGTACTTGCGCTTAATACGGAACTAATCTTTGGTTCAGAATTAACAAGTTTTGAACTGGCAAAAGCCAAGGTTCTGATGTTTATTCTCGTTGTTAACCTAGCCGTTTCTTTTCCCAATATTGTATTCACATCTCATATAACGGCAAATGAAAGATTCATATTTCAAAGAGTCGTACAAATGATTAAAACAGTAGTTAATCCTTTTGTTATTCTACCAGTTCTGATAATGGGATATGGCTCAGTTGGGATGGTTGTTATTACAACAATACTCAATATTTCGATTGAAGCAATTAATGCAACATACTGCTTAAGAAAACTGAAGATGGAATTCGCCTTCCGACATTTTGATTTTAGACTGATGAAAGAG
>DUUN01000541.1 GCA_012841535.1 Gallicola sp.
TGATTGGGTTGCACCAGCATTTACTTTAACTAAGAAGATTGGTTTAGGATATAGTCGTTGGGAAGGATATGAAAAAGATTATTGGGAATACGAAAAAAAATTTGAGTTAAACGAGAAAAATAAAAATAAAGAAGTTGAAAAGTTTTTAAAAGAGCAAAAAAGAGAAGATTTACAAAATAGAATTAAAGAATTACAAAAAGAACTTAAATTATTAGATGAAGAGGAAAACTTAATATGAATTGCATTAAACATAAATGTAAATATTATTTCAATAGTGATGACTATGTGGAGATATGTCATGTTGCTAATGATTATTGTGTATCTGGTGAATGTGTAGGTTTTAAAGAAATAGACGGTAAAATTGAGGAAATACTTTGTACTATATCAAAATTAACTCGTAAATACAATGACCTAGGAAATCTGAAGGAATGGATAAAAGATAATCAGGAGGGGATAGATGGGTAGATTAGAAAAGGTTTTAAGATTTATATTGATACTAAATGGCTTATCATGCTTTGCGTTGTCTTTGGCGTATATGATAATACTAGATGACCCTTCAAGATGGTTTGGATGTTTTTTGTTACTTATAACTGGAATACTTTGTATAAAAACAAGTAGGAGTGTGAAATATGAACACAATTCTTAAAGGAATATGTGAAATAATTGGTGATTTTGCAGGTAGTTTTATAAAGGTTAATGTAATACCTAAGCATAGGATATATTTTGAAATTTATGAAACAGAAGTACCTATTTTAATTGATATAAAAACAAAAGGAGTAAGCATAGAGTGTGAAACATTTCATGGTGGCTTAACTGGCGATATGTTAGAAGAATTAAGTAAAATAGTTAGACTACTAGAAGAAAATGTAGATGAATTAATAGATATTGTTGATATTAAAGAAAGCTAATCTGTTCAAAATTAGAGTTTTATACAAAGTTATTAAAATATTAATATAATGGTGGTGATATATATATCGGCAACAAATAGAGGTTCTACTAGGGCAGTAGCAGATTTTTATGCTACACCAGAAAAAGTAATTCATACTTTCTTAAATAATTATAATTTAAAAGATGGTAATATTTTAGAACCAACAGCAGGTAATGGAAATATTATCAAGGTTATCAGAGAGAGAGAGAGTAAACCTCACTACATAACTTCTATTGAAATAAGAAAAGAAGAATATAATAATCTAAGCAAATATTCTAATGAAGTAATTATTACAGATTTTCTAAATTGGCAACCAACGAATACATATAAAACTATTATAAGTAATCCACCTTATTCAATTGCACAAGAAATAATTGAAAAGTGTTTCAAAATTGCTAATGAAGATACAGAAATAATTATGTTACTTAGAACTGCATTTCTAGAAAGTAAAAAGAGATATAGTTTTTGGCAGAAATATCCCTTAAATGGATTGTATGTGTTAAGCCAAAGACCTAGTTTTACAGGAAAAGGGACTGATGCTACTAGTTATAGTTGGTTTATATGGAATGGTAGTGATAAACAGGAAATTAAGGTTATATGACTACTACATATAGTATCTAAACACACCAATACCCACTAGATATAGTATTAAAGTTTGAATAAAATATGTGTTTGGTGTAAAATAAAAAAAAGGAGAATAAGTTATGGATATTTTAGTAAAACAATGTGTTGATTTATATGTAAATAGGAAAGATGACGGTGATTTTAAAAAAGAGTTAAAAAATTATGTAATTAACTATTGTGAAAGTCATGATATTTTAGAAGCCATATTATATTTAAGAGTTAATTTTGATAAAATTTTAGAGAATGCTATATATCAA
>DUUN01000739.1 GCA_012841535.1 Gallicola sp.
ATTTAATTTAATAAATAGGATTGACTTTTTATCTTTAACAATTTATAATTATTATAGCGTGAATAATACATTCACGTAGAACATTCTTACGGTATATAGTTGAGGGTGTTCGCCAAACCCCCTGAAGAGACCTGTCGAGAGATAGGTCTCACTTTTTTTTGTCCGTAAATAAAGCATTTGCGGAGATTTGAAGAAATTTTTTTAAGACCTCTACCCATTATTTGCCCATTATTCTAATGGTTTATATAATGTGTAATAAGTTTATTTTGATTTAAAATCGATTAATTTCGGTAAATGCTTTTGCTAGGTCATTAGCTTGATTATCTATATAATCAGCAACTTCATATAGTTTATTTTCAAACATATGAGTATAAGTATTTAATGTTTCTTCAATGTCAGCATGTCCTAAATAGTTTGATACAACTGATATATTAACATTGTTATTAATAAGCATTGAAGCACATGAATGTCTGAATCCGTGAAGATTGATTCTTTTTACACCAGCATTTTCAGCATTTTTTTCATTTTGATAATTCATTTTATGAACTGTGATTGGTTCCATGTCTCCAAACACAAACCAATTATCTTTAAAATTTTTAAATTGTTTAAATTTATTGTATAATTCAATTAGATCATTTTTTAAGTCATTAGATAATGGTAATGTTCTAATTGATTTTTTTGTTTTGGGTGGAGCTATTTTCCACCTTTTTGGTTGTGTTGCATCAGCTACTACAATTTGTTTCTTAACATATAATCGATTGTTATTTAAGTCTATACAATCCCATGTTAGACCTCTTGCTTCACCTCTACGAAGTCCACAATAGTATAGAGTTTTAAATAAGCATCTCATTTGTAAGTCGGTTATTACGGCAATAAACTTATAAAATTCTTCTGGTGTATAGAATCTCATTTCTTTTTCAAGTTCATTTGGATCATTGAATGGTTCTAATTTTGTATAAAACTTTCTTAAATTAAATTCATAATTCCTTTCAACGAAATTTATAACCATTTTAATAAACTTTTGAATATCTCTTTTATAAGTACTTCTAATATCAAGTTTATTAATTTCATTTCTCCATCTTTGATAATCCTCACCATTTAAATTAACAAGTTCTACATTATCAAGTATTCCCATATATCTCATTCTGTCTCTATATGTCTTTAGAGTAGTAGTACGAACCTTATCAGCTTTATATTCATAAAATTTTAAATAGGCTTCTCTAAAAGTCATATGAGGATTAACACTACTAGTTAGATATTTATCACGATATGCTAATTCCTCACGGTCAGCTTCTTCCTTTGTTAAAAATGCTTTAGAAGTATACTGCTTTAGAGTACCATCTATTTGTCTTTCATAAAGATAGAAAATCCAACTTCTTCCATCTTTAGTCCATTTATTTTTCTTTAATTGTCTTACAGGCATTAATTCATTCCTCCTTTGTTACCTGTAAAATAACCAAGTGTCGTTGTTATTTTACCATAAATTTTGTTTATTTTATAATTCGTAATCATTAGATTTTTCTTTATGTTGTTTTGGTTCATGTTTTTTATTGACTTCATGAACTCTAGCTTCCATAATGTCATGAGGAACATTATCTTTATTAATGTTTTTAAAACCAAGTAGATGAGCTACTGCAAGATAGGCTTCATTGATTTTATTCCATGCATATGTTGTTAAGCGACTTATTTTTTCTTCTAATCCTTTTATTGTTTCTCTAAGTCCTTCAATAATACTTTTTTGTTCTTCAATAATTCCATCTTTTTCTTTTATTAATCTTTCTTGATTAGCAATTACTTTTTCTTTATCAGAATAAGTTTTACCAGATTTAAATTGCTTTATTTCATTTTCAAGTTTCTCAATCTTAATCTCATGCTTTTTTAGAACATTTTTAGAGGCAATATTTTCTTTTTTCATCTCTTTACTATAATCTATAATCTTTTCTACATCTTTGTCTTTATACCTCTTAAAAATATCCTTAGAAGGATTTAAAAGTTCATCTTCATTAATATTTTTAAGTTCATCTCTTGTTTTTAATTCAACCTCATTTATTTTTTTGTTAGATTCAATTTCTTGTTCTAACTTTTTATATTTGTATTGTAATTCTTTTAAATTTTGCTCAGCTTTATCTTGGTGATGTTTATTTGCTCCAATTTCACCACGATCTAGATTAAATCCTTTAGAATTAATATGTTCGTTATATTCATCTTGCAACTTAGCATAAGATGATTTACCACCTAATTGTTTCCAAAATTCATCAGAATTTAGAAAATTCCCATATTCAATTTCATATACAGCTTTACCATTTTCATCTCGTTTTTGAATAGGTACATTTTTAATCGTATTGTCTTTAGTGTATATTTGCTTTGTAATTCTTTTACCTTTTTCATCAGTTTCAAATACTTTTCTTTTAACTTTATCGACAACTGGTATAAAGTAGAAGTGCATATGTGGAGTATCTTCATCAAAATGTACTCCAGCATAAACTACATTTTCTTTTCCAACTTTATTAGCTAAAAAATTAAAACTTTCATCGAAGTATTCTAAAACTTTTTTTGGAATATCTTCATTAGTTTTAATATTAGGACAAAATACAGGTTCACCTTCATGTTTTCCTTCTATATAAACTCTTCCTGTATCTTTCATAGGTAATCCTAATTTTCTAAAAAAGTCAGGACCAGAGGTTACAATGCAACCATTTAAAATGTTTGTATTATCACTTTTATTAAAATGAATATTATTCGTATATATTGTTTGATAGACTTTACTTGACAGAGTAGGATACCCATCTAACCCAACATATTCTTTATTAAATTGAGTTCTATCTTTATCGTAGTTTCCAGATCCTTTTCTTTGTTCTAACTCAACTCCAAGTCCACCAATATCTTTAGACTTAATCTTATTTTTAAAAGTGAGCACTTGATAATCTACATTCATTTAGTACTCCTTTCTTAAAAGTGTCATATTTTTTAAAAGTGTGACATATCTCACTAGGGCACAGCCCGTGAGTTTAAGGAGACCTTAAAAATCCCCTTTGTCTTGTTACAAAGCCAGGAGAGAATAATCAAATATTCCCTCCACTTGTGTAACAAGTGTTTTATCTAATTTATCAATTATCTAAAACATGAAAATGAAACACTATCGCCACTTTCATTTCTTCGAAACAAAACGTGCCACGTTAATCATTTTCTTTGGAAGAAGAATCAAGTTCTTCTTCATCGGATGGCTCCACATAACAACACTCATATAATCTTTCTTTAGCAGTCCTTTTTTGTGTTATGCGTAAGCCTTCTTTTTCTAATAGAGCCAGATTTGAATTTATTAATCTTCCCATACTTTTGGGTGTGAGTAGTAACTTGGCATCTTTTACAATACTTGTTGCTGTAAATTCAAATCTTCCTTTTTCGGATGCATACTTTACGAAGTTAATTAGATTTATATTTTCAACTTCTTCATCTAATGATTCACATATGGAGAATAATTGATTATCACTTTTTTTAAGTTCTAAATCTAATCCTTCAAAGTCTCTATTAGAAATAACCATTTTTATATGTTTCTTATTATTTTTATATTCTTTCAAAGTAATTATTCCATCTACTGAAGCATCGAATGCTGTACTACCTAATGTTAAATTTTGTTTATTTAAATGATGTGTTATTAATATAGTTAAGTTATATTTATCACATAGACTTCTTAACTTAGGCATTAGTAGTTGAGCTATATCTTGATAACTATTAATATCGTATGAAATTCCAAAATCCATATCTTTTAACATATCTATTATTAAAAATTTTCCATTATATTCAGTAGCGAACTGATGAATTTCATATTCAATATCTAGTAGCTTAATACTTGCTTTTCCATCTCTGTCAATTATGAATAAAGAATCCTTTTTAGGCTTTAGATTAAGGGTATTCAAGCGTTCCTGTAATTGACCTAAATCGGATTCTGTGCTAATATAAAGTACAGGTGAAGCAATTACTTTGTGTCCTAAAAATGGTTTTCCATTTGTAATGGAGTCGGCAAGCTGAAGGGCTAACATCGACTTACCGACTTTAGGTTGAGATACGAGTAGATATACACCTTTTGACCTCATTATTCCGTTTATAATGATGTCTTTTTTTATGTTTGAATCTTTATCTTCAATTCTTTTCAACATATATCTACACCTTCAATCCTTTTGTTCTATCTTCTAAATATGGTATATCTATATTAAGATATTTAACTACTTCTTGCATTGGGACTGCATTATTTGGTACATAATAACCTTTACCTTTAAGGTTGTTTTTTATTGTACTTTTAATTGTTAATGCTGTATTTCTACCAACTCCTGCAAGTTTCATTAGATCTTTTAGACTACACCATTGTTTAGAAACTAGATTTAATGTTTCTTCTGCAGTCATAGAATCACTCCTTTCTTATCTTTCTAATTCTTTGTTTTCTTTGTTCCATTTATCATATGGAATAGCATTAGCATCTAGTGTATTTGTTTCTGGATTATATCTTATATACTTACATATTTTTAATTCTAATATGATGTCCTCAATATCTTCTTTTGAGTCAGAGCAGTAGTTCTGAACTTCATATCCAGTAGTGATATTATTTGTTAATACCATTGTTAGAAATCCTTTAGCTCTGAGTGATAGATTTTTATCTTTTAAATATTCATCTGCACTTTTGTGAACTTTTACTAATGTTTTCATTTTTCAATCATTCCTTTCTTTAGAGTAGTGTGATATTTGAGTTTTTAGTTCACTCTAAACTCGAGATTTTAGTTATCTCGTAACTCTATCTTTCCTAAGGATAGTTATATTTTACTTGCCTAGAATTTTATAGGTTCGGCATATCGGCGACTTCCGCAACCACTATATTTTCAAAGAACACTCATTCCGTCCGATTACTAGGACATCTTAATAATAACATTGTCCGAGAACCTTGTCAATACCTTTTTGTCCGAAAATGTAGACAAATAAATTTTTTAGTGATAAAATGTATTTGAGAGAGGATAATAAGGGAGAAAGTGGTGATTTTATGAACTCTGAAAAACTACAAAATTTAATACTTAGTGCTATTGAAAGAAAACAAATATCACAAAGAGAATTGGCAAAAATAACAGGTATAAGTAGAAGTACATTAAATGATATAGTTAATGGAAAAATAAAAAAGATCAAACTAGATGATCTTTATCAAATATCAATTCCTCTAGAATTGAATTTGGAGGATTTATTAGATGCCTGTGGATTTAATAATGTAATAAAAACTTTAAGTAGAGATAGATATGAAGGTATGTCTACTCGACAATTAAAGGAACTATTAGATGAATATCAAAAGTCAGAGTATGATCTTTTAGATTGGGATGCTAAAAAAAGAAGAACTACTTCTTCAGCTAGAGATAAATTATTTGCAATTACTAATAAAATTGAAATGTCAAAACGCAGTGATATGAAATATACAAAAGATGAAATATCAAAGGATATAAAAGAAGCTTTTGATGAATTAGAATTTGTACAAACTAAGTACGATTATTCTAAATTGCCTAAAAAACCATAAACTAATTAAATATATGGTAAAACTATATAAAAATGTCAATTACTGCTGACTTTTTATATGCGATTTTATATAATAATATCAGGATAATTATAAAAATATGACGGATGGTGAATGAATATGAAATTAAAAGTGTTAGATTTATTTTGTGGTGCTGGTGGATTAAGCTTAGGTTTTCAACTAGCTGGATACGAAATAGTTGGTGGAATTGATTTTTACGAAGATGCTATTAAAACACATGAAGCTAATTTCAAAAATAGTAAATCATTGTGTGTAGATATAAAAACAATAAATAACGATGAAATAAAAAATATGTTTGAAGGAAAAGTAGATGTTATTATTGGTGGCCCTCCATGTCAAGGATTCTCTGCCGGAAATAGACAACAAAAATTAGAGGATGATCCAAGAAATAAATTGTTTTTTGAATTTATACGATTTGTAAAAGTATTAAAACCAAAAGCTGTAGTTATTGAAAATGTTAGACAAATATTAACTAAGAACAATGGATTTGCAAAAAATAAAATAATAGAGATATTAAAAAACGAAGGATATAATGTAGATGTTAGAGTTCTATGTGCAAGTGATTTTGGCGTTCCTCAAAATAGAAATAGAGCTGTTTTTATAGGTATAAGAAAAGAAATTGGAGATGTTAATTACGATAATATTAAAAAATCTAAAAATAAGGTAACTGTTGAAGAAGCAATAGGAGAATTATATGATTTAGAAAATACTGATTCTAGAACGCTTAATACGCCTCCTAAAACAAAATTTCAAAAGTATTTAAGGTCAAAAAATAATACTATTAAAAACCATGATATTCAATATCCAAATGAAAAAGTTCAAGAAAGAATGAAACATGTTCCAGAAGGTGGAAATTGGCAAGATGTACCTGAAGAATTGTGGGATACAAAAAGAAATAATAGACATTCTTCTGCTTATAGGAGATTAAAATCTGATGAGCAATCTATAACCATAGATACTGGACATATGAACTATTTTCATCCCAAATTCAATAGAATACCTACAGCTAGAGAATCTGCTAGAATTCAATCCTTTCCTGATGATTTTGAATTTTTAGGAACTAAAACTAGCCAATTGAAACAAGTCGGTAACGCTGTCCCACCTTTAATGGCTAAGGCAGTAGCTGAATTAATAAAGGAGGATTTAAGCAATGAGTAAAAACATTATAGATTTGTTCTGTGGATGTGGAGGCTTTTCCAAAGGTTTTGAAAATGCGGGTTACACAGTTGATCTTGCAATTGATAGTTGGAAGGATGCTATAGATACATTCAATATTAATCATAAAAAAAGTTCTGGAGTAACAAAAAATATATATGATTTCACTAATGATGAAATAAAGGATTTTGCAAATAAAAATAATATCGTTGGTATAATTGGTGGACCTCCATGCCAAGGATTCAGTATGGTTGGTAAAAGACAAGCAAGTGATGAAAGAAATACTTTGTACTTACAATATGTTAGATTTGTTGAACAAATAAATCCGGAGTTCTTTATATTGGAAAATGTTAAAGGTTTGTTGACTTTAGAAAAAGGCTACTTCAAAAAAGAAATAATAGATAGATTTTCTGAATTGGGCTATAACGTAACGTATAAAGTTTTAAGAGCTAGTGATTACGGAGTACCTCAAAATCGTGAAAGAGTATTCTTTGTTGGGCTACGAAAAGACAAGTTTAAAGATAAGTTTTTTGAATATCCTGAACCTGTCGATCACATAGTAGGTACAGAAGAAGCTCTAAGTGATTTGCCTTCACTTGATAATGGTGAAGATGCTACTAAATATAAAACAGAGCCTCAAAATAATTTCCAAAAATTAATGAGAAAAAAATCAAAAGATCTTAAAAATAATGAGATAACAATTCATACCGAACAAACAAAGAAGATAATATCTATGATTCCAGATGGTGGAAATATTAAATCCTTGCCAGAAGAATATTATAAGGTAAGAAATTATGGCTCTGCATTTAAAAGAATGAATAGTAAAGAGCCATCTATAACAATTGATTGTGGACATAGAAATTATTTTCATTACAAAGAAAATAGAATACCTACAGCTAGAGAATCTGCTAGAATTCAATCCTTTCCTGATGATTTTGAATTTTTGGGAACTAAGACTAGTCAATATACTCAAATAGGAAATGCTGTACCTGTACTTTTAGCAGAGGCTGTTGCTAATAGTATGAATAAAATGTATGAAGAATTGGATAAAAAGGAGAGTGAGTAAATATGAATAATGTTTATGATATTAATAATCCATTTGAAAGAGAAATTAAAGGAACTCAATCAAAACTACATTTAGTAAGAAAGGAAGATAATCAACAATCATCTTATAATTTGTCAGTAGATTTAATGAATTTTTTGATTTCGCGTGGTGTGATAGTAAAAGAACAGAATCAACCAAACAGTACAGATGAATATTATCAACTTAATAATGGAGTTAAGTTGGTACTTGAAGATAATATTATGGATATAATTGGAGAAAGTTATCAGCAGGTTGACTTTAAAGTTAGATTTGTTCATACTATTGCAGGTGATTCTACTGAAAAGTTTCAAATTAAAAGAAAAATGCATGATAATGACAATAAAAGCTATAATTGGTTTAGACAATTATATGACTATAATGTTGAAGGATCAATTTTCGTTGTTTATTATGACCAAGAAAAAAACGAGTTACATATAGACAACAAATTAAATTATAAGAAGCTATCATCACTTGATTTAGATGAAAATCAAATGTCATTGAGACAATTTTATATAAAAAACCTAAATAATAATACACATATAGAAAATGAAATTCAAAATAGAAATAAGTTTGTTGATGAATATCCTTTAGAAAAATTCTTAACTATGACAAAAGAGGAGTATTGTAGTATCGGTGATGAGAATAACGATAGCTTTTGTTATAAGGTTGAAAATGGATGTTACAAAGAAACTGGATTTGGAATAAGAGGATCTTATAAATCAAAATTTGGATTTTATTATTCTCAAAAGGATAAAGTATATAAAGATAAATCAAATAGAGTAGTCGAAAACCCTGATGATTATTGGAATAGATTGAGAAAACAAATATATGATTTCATTGTATATGTGAAGGATAATTCACCAGATTTTACACTTACAGATAAATTTGATTTACTTGGTGGTTCTGGGAATTATATGTTCTTGACTAAATTGTTAAGTTTGTATTATCCTGATAGATTTATATCAATGCAAGATGAAAAAAGATATGCAAAATTGGGAGAATATTTTAATGAATCATTTAATAATCCTTCTGCTATTATTAATTCATATTATGCAAATATAAGCTTTAGAAAGAATATTCCAGAAGCTAATGAGAATCATGGGTTTTATATTGCGAATGCAATATGGCATTATTTTAATGAAGAAAATGAGGAAGAAGAATTTGATATTGCAGAAGATAAACAATATGACTTAGATTTCTTATCACAAGAATTGCTTTATTTTAGGGAAAAATATGGGAAATCTCCAGGTACTCATTTGTTTGGAATAAAATATGGACAGGTAATTAATAAATACAATATTTCACTTGAAAAAATAGTTGCAAAAGCTAATATAAGTTCAAATCTTGCTAGAGAGATTAATAAAGGCGTTGCACTAAGTAATTATGCAAAAAAGCTTATGAATCCACTTAATAATATAATAATCGACGAAAATGAAGATGACATCAATATTGACGAAGATGATACATATAGTGACGATTGGAGTGGTTACACAAATAAACATGAAGGCGAGAATAAAATCTTCTATGGTGTACCTGGTTGTGGTAAAAGCTTTATAGTAAATGAAAAATACAATACTTCTGAATATAAAGTGTTTAGAACTACATTTTATCCTGATTATTCAAATAGTGATTTTGTTGGACAAATTATTCCTAAAGTAATAGAAAAAAAAGTTGAATATAATTTTGTTGCTGGGCCATTTGCTAAAGCTTTATTATATGCATTAAGTAATAAAAATGAAGATGTTGCTTTAATTATTGAAGAAATTAATAGAGGAAATGCAGCTGCAATATTTGGTGACATATTTCAATTGTTAGATAGAAAGAACGGATTAAGTGTATATCCAATAACTAATCAATTACTTACAGATTATTTAAATAATAATAATATTACTTTGATAAATGATGAGATTAGAATCCCAAGAAATTTACATATAATAGGGACTATGAACACAAGCGATCAAAATGTATTTACTTTAGATACTGCCTTTAAGCGTAGATGGAATATGGAATATATTGAAAATAAGATTGAAGGATCTGAAAATGAAAATGTTAGCATTATTCCACCTAATAATAAATATGAAGGTATTAAATGGGGAAAATTTGTTAATACAATTAATGATAAAATAAAAAGAGATCCATCTGGAATAAATGGTGAAGATAAACAACTTGGTGCATATTTTGTAACGGAAAAAGAGTTAAAAAATTCTATTGAGTTTGCAGATAAAGTATTGTCTTATCTTTGGGAAGATATTGCTAGAATTAATCCTGATTATTGGTTCAAAAAAGAATATAGAATAGAATCATATGATGATTTAGTTAAAAAGTATAATGAGTTTTATATGGAAATATTTAATGATTTCTTTGATGTTATTATCAATGATATAGGAGAACAATTCCATGATGAAAATAATATTCAATAAAAGTGAAAATAGAAATGGATTTGTAGGCATAAAGTATGGGAAAGATAATCTAACTATTTATTTGCCATATGGTTTTGAAATAGAAAATATTAATGATGAGGTTGATGAAATTGACTCAGAATTGAAAAATAAATTATCAAAATTATTAAATAGTATATCTATAGTTAATAGTATTGAAAGAGAAAACGAAGTATTTGGATCTTCTACTGGAGATGAAATTGAAACGCCTTTCAATTCATTTATATGGATAATTAATGACTATCTAAACAATGGATTTTATACAGAAATAGAAAAAATATACAAGCAAAATAGTAATGGAAAGATTAATTGGAAGAAAACTTTGAATTCAGAACATTATTTTGAAGATGATAATATTGTTTTTACTCAACCATATTATGAGAATATAATGGAATCAAATACAGTTATAACAGAATTAAATAAATACTGTCTTGAAATTTCTATTAAATATGTGGGATTCTTATTTGGAAATATAGAATATGAAAAATCCAAGCTATATAAGAAGACGGTAGAAGCACATATAGATTATTATATAAAAATATTAAATAAAGTATTATCGAAAACTTTTAATGATAGAAAAAAAATATTAATAAATCATATAAAGAGAATTTTAAGGTTTACATACGATGGACTTAATAAAAATTCTATGGATTTTGGAACATATAAGTATTATTATGTTTGGGAGTATATGGTAGATGTTGTATTTGGCTCTAAAGATGTAAATAAAAAAGAATTTTTTCCAGATGCTTCATGGACTGTCGATGGAATCAAAGAAAAAGATAAATCGCAATTAAGACCCGATACTATACTAAAAAATAACGATGAATTATTTATATTAGATGCAAAATATTATAAATTTGGTGTTACGAACAGTAGAAATGATTTACCAAATGTTTCTTCAATACAAAAACAAATTACATATGGCGATCATGTAATAAATAATTTAGATTTTATACCTCAAAATGTATATAATGCATTTATTTTACCTTATAAAAGTAAAGATGCAAAAAATATTATATATCGAGGATATGCCGAGAGTAATTGGAATATTCCTGAAGGTGATAAACCATATGAAAAAATATCATTAATATTGATAGATTTTGAATATTTATTTAATAAATTTTATGATGGTAGTAAACCAGACTTAAATTTATTAATGAAAGAAATAAAA
Source organism: Gallicola sp. (assembly GCA_012841535.1). GTDB lineage: Bacteria > Bacillota > Clostridia > Tissierellales > Peptoniphilaceae > Miniphocaeibacter. Next base: position 11,415 of record DUUN01000739.1, read on the forward strand.
AAGAGTCAATGATATAATATGACAATATGACATTAAATTTGTGGGTGAGTATCATATAAAAATATGTCATAAATGTCATAAGTGGAGGATATATGGAAAAAATAGAAGAAACGCCAGTATTAGCTTTATTGTTAGATGAACATGAAGATGATTTAAATTTAATATTAAGTGTATTAAAAGATGAAGAATTATTTTTAGCTTTTAATGGTAATCACTTAATTGAAACTTACACTGATGAAGGCAAAAATTATATTCCGTTATTTACCGATATTACTCAAATAAAAGATGATTTTGAATATACACGATTAGATAAAGTAAAATTAGATATAGTCATAAGAGATATTTTTAGTTTAGGTAAGTATTATGCGATATCTATTAATCCATATACACATGACTTTATAATGAATAAGCAAATAATAGATTATTATAAAAAGATAAAGAATTGATAAAATTGATAAAAAAAGAATGTAATCCATTGCTAGACTACATTCTTTATTTCTACCCATTATTCACCCATTATTTTGAATGAATTTTGATAAAATTTTATTAAATTTAAGTAAACTTAAATAATGGAAAAGCCTTATTTTACAGGGATTTAAGCCTAATCGACACTTGGTAAAAATCTCCCCCTGAAGAGGCCGAAAGGCCTCATTTTTTGTATAATTATGCGATTTTATAAGCAATTATTACAATTTTTTTGTAAGAAGTTACAACTTTAGATACTGTTTAGATACTGCATTTTTGTATCTAA
>DUUN01000117.1 GCA_012841535.1 Gallicola sp.
AAATGCCTTACTATCAGAAACCGGGTAATGATGAAAACCTGAAGTTCCTCTTGCCTAACAACTGGAAAAAAGAGGAATCTAATAATACTCTAACAATACTCTAACGATTACTAGTAAAGTTTAGAATATCTAAGACGAGAAAACGAAAGTCAAGGGTAATTTGGAATAAATCAAGGGGTATTTACTCGGGTGCTTACTTTTAATTCTATTGCAAAGAAAAACATCACCTGTGCAGTAGATGCACACAAGTGATGTTTTTTTAATATGCTAGACTTTGTATGCTATAAGATTAATTAGTATTATCTTTATTTCCCAACAAGTAATCTTCAATAAAGTTCCACCTTTGATCTGATGTTAATTCTGACTCAAAAAACTCTTTCATCAATCCTACGCCTAGCTTGTGCCTCTCAATAATGTCTTGCAAATATGAGTTCTCATATTTCTTTTCTGACTCAATTCTAAGCCTGAATGGATCATTTATACGAACAAACATTCTTGGGTTTTCTCCACCTGTTGCTTCATAACTACCAAGATCAAACAAATCTAAGACTTGACCTATTTTAATATTCAAATATTTTGTTCCAGAATCCATACAGTTGTATAATGTAACAGTTCTAGATCGATTGTTTACAAAGTGCGTTCTTAAAGTTCTCCTAATATTTCTAACTATTTGATTAAAAGTGTTTGTTACAAGTCTATATTCAGGTTCTATTTGACCTTTTTTTCTTCGTGTTTGAAGAAAATTTGAAAACTCACGTACATCGGCAGCATGTAAAATATTCACACCTCCGTCTGCAGATTGACTAAACATAGATAATAATATATTACCCACTCTATTCGCCATTCGAAGATCCATACCAAATATAGCCAAATTTATTTTAAAAGTATCACTTGTGAAAAAACCATCTTCCCTTGCAATAGCTTGTTCTATAATTTTAAAATAACTACTTATTTTCTGAATAGTCTCTCCACAAGATGAGTTTATACTTAACTTTATCTGCAATTTAGGTTTAATATCAAATCCTTCGAAAAGACTTTCTTGAAAATAATTTCTTTTGACTATACCAAAAGATTCTGATCTAAAATGTTCTTCCCAAATATTATCTAGTTTAATTTTTATAATACTTTTATCAAGGTGATTAATGCCACAATGATTGATTATCTCAATATTGTCTTTTCCAAACTTCTCAACAAACTCATCTAATTTCGCATTATCAATGCTTGCAAAAACAGTAGAAAACATATTTTTGGGTCTGGCAATAATAACAGGTATGTTCTTGAATCTGCTATTCAAATCTTTTTCAATCAAGAGTAACGCTTTCTTAACTTCCTGTGTTAACTCTTCGGCGGAATTTTTATTGAATATATTTGAAAAATCATCAATATTCAACAAATGATTTTGCTGTCTAGTTTCATCATAGATTTTAACTAACCTTCTTATTATCTCCTTTAATTGCCAGTTATGCAATCTGCTTAATCCATGCAATTGATTAATAAACTGAAAATCTCTTTCAGAATAATCCAAACTTGCAAAGCCTTGAGTGTTTTTATCTCTTGCCGCTCTTCCTATTTCTTGTATGTAGTCGGTAAGTAATCCTGTAGGTGCGAAGTGATAAACTCTATTAATATCACTAATATCTACTCCCATACCAAAAGCTTTTGTTGCAACCATGGTAATAGCTCTTTCATTTTTGAAACTATTATAAGATTCTGTTTGATCTTCCACATTCATTCCGCCATGAAATGAGTAGCTGTTCAGATTCGACTCCTTTGCTTTACTTTGTATATCATTTACTTGAGTAGTAAATGGACAATATACAATTGTCTTATCTTGATTATTATTGTATTCACCTATACGCTTAATAGTTTGTTTTACTTTTGCAGTTTGCAAATTACCATCATATTCTTTATAGTTAATTTCAAAACGAATATTATCTCTTTTAGCGTATCCGATATATTTTATTGGGGATTTCATTTGTAAACCCTGCATTGTTTGAAATGCAACATCATGTCTACTACCATAAGGCGCAGTTGCAGTAACAGCAACAACAGGAAATTTTAGTTTCTTGCCATCCTCATCTTCTGCATATTTTCTCACACGATTAATATGAAATCCTAAATACCAATAGTCAATTCTAAAATCTCTTCCCCATGTTGATACAGTATGAGCTTCATCAACAATATAAAGCCCAAGTTTTCTACCATTTAAAAAGAAGCTAATATCATAAGATAAAAGCAACTCAGGCGCCATATAGAGAATATCAATCTCATTATCTTTAATTTGATTGATAATTTCTTCTCTTCGGATCACAGAGATATCCGAATTAATATAAGCAACTTTAGAATACCCTTTTTCATTTCTCAATTGCTCAACTTGATCCACCATCAATGCTTTGAGTGGCGACACAACAATGCTGAGCGCACCATATTTTTCACCAATATATATGGCAGGCATTTGAAATAAAAGTGACTTTCCTGCACCGGTAGGTGCTGTTAAAAATACATCTTGAAAATTCGTATTATGTATATTTCCAAACTCATATTGCTGAATAATATTTTCTACAACATCTGCCTGACTTATCTCAATTAAATCTTTTGAAATATCCGGATCTGCATAAATTTTTAGAGTTCTAAAACTCTCACTATTCCAATATTGTTTTAACAGATTAAAAAGTTCCGGGCGTTGGACTCTTTGAAGATCATGTTTAATTCTTAATAAATTAATGTTGAAACCGTACGCATCTGCCAAAAAAAGAATTTTCCCAAGCATTTCCTTCCCAAATGCACTTTTCACAGTTTCATTATCAATTAATAAATCTACCGAACTTGGGATATTATTCATTAGTGAATAAACCCAATCAACAAAATTTATGTCTTCTGGATTAAATACAAACTGATCTTCTTTTATTTCTGTTTCGTTTATGGTATCTAAGCTTTGATAATTCCAATCTTTTTCCCCAAAAACAATATTGACATCACTATATTTGCCCAACAACTCACTATCTGTATATTGAACAAAATAGTTGTCGCCAATCTTTACAGAATTAGCAATAACAGTATTGAAATCTCCAATTTCAAAACTTTCAGCACTTTCATTCAAATCAGCAATATTGTAATTAAAGGCAGTAAAATTATTTGGTACAAACGAGCTAAAGCTAAAATCGATAATTACAATCTTTGAATTAAAAAACTCATTTTCATAAGGTTTCGCCAATAATAAACTTTCATATAGAACAAAAAAGTAGTTATCACTTTCATCTTCTAATTTATCCCTTAATTTTTTTCTAAATTTCTTTGATAAAAAGTGTTCATCGTCAATTAGATTATTAACAATCACTTCCGCATCAATTAATTTGGATTTAACAGTTTCAGGAATCAGATTAATAGGTAATCCTTTTACAGATATAAAAGCATTAGTACCTGCAAACTTTTTAGCAATTTCTTCGATTTTGGAAAGTATAAATTCTTCAGTCATAAATTGTGTATTTAATTTCTTTTATTTTGATACTACAAAGTAAACATTCATCTGTGCAATAGATGTGCACAATAAAAGAAAAGTTATAAAAAAATGTATGTCTTCAAACTAATGTTTACCAATATGGCTTAAGTGTTTTATTTAACAAACATAGTGAAATTGTTTCATATTTTTGTTTTTTAAGTCCTCATTATTTTGTGAGAGGACGTTTAAAAACAAAAATATTTAGCCAGTGATCGCTTCCAATAATTTAGCCATTTGATAGTTGTCTCTTCTCTGTCTGATTGTCTTCTCCTTGATCTTTTGCCTTAGTTTAAGTATCTGTTCGCCACGTCCCAGATATACATCTTCAGGCGTG
>DUUN01000009.1 GCA_012841535.1 Gallicola sp.
AGAAAATATAGGAGCACCTGATAAAGAGCATATCCATCATCAACTTCTTAAGTTAAATAAATCACCTAGAAAAACAGTGTTTATAATGTATGGAATAAGTTTACTTTGTGCTGCTATATCAATATTTTATTCACTGGGTGATAATAAATTAGCAATATTACTTTATATTGCTCTGTTGTTTGTTATAGTATTTTTAATTTTTAAAACTGATATATTATTTAAACAGAAAAAGGGTTCAAAAAAATGAGCCTTTTTTTATCGATAAAAATTGTTTAAAGCGACATTATTTGATAAAAGTTTGTTTATTATGTCTTTTTTTGTTATAATTTTTATTAGAGATAAGTGTTATGTTGATTTTATAATAACTGACATTTTATTAATAGAAAGAAGTGGTTTTGTAAACACAATAATGGTTAGTAATAAAAAAAATGTAAAAGAAATTAAAAAAATAGGAGGATTTTATGAAAGAAACTAAAACAGTATATGCAGCTATGTCAGCTGATGTAGTCCATAACGGACATATTAACATTATAAATGAGGCAAGTAAGTATGGTGATGTAATTATTGGTCTTTTAACTGATGAAACTATTGCCACTTATAAAAGAGTGCCTTTATTGGATTTTGAAACTAGAAAACAAATATTTGAAAATATAAAAGGTGTAACCAAAGTTGTAAAACAAGATACATTAGATTATACAAAAAACTTAAAAAAACTTAAACCAGATTATGTTATCCATGGCGATGATTGGAGAACTGGAATTCAAAGTAAAGTAAGAGATACAGTTATAAAAGTTTTAGAAGAAATAGGTGGAGAACTAATAGAAGTTCCTTATACAAAAGGAGTTTCAGCTACCGACTTAGAGAAGAAACTTAGAATTTTTAATTCGACACCCGATGTTAGAAGAAGTAAGCTAAGAACTCTTTTAAAGTTAAAAAAACCTATAACTGTAATGGAAGCATCAAATGGTTTAACTGGCTTAATTGTTGAAAACATAAAAATAGAAGATAATAAAAAGGCTGAAATTAAAGAATTCGATGCAATGTGGGTAAGTAGTTTATGTGATTCTACTTTCAAAGGAAAGCCAGATATAGAATTAGTGGATTTAACAAGTAGAATTAATACAATAAACGAAATAATAGAAGTTACAAGTAAACCTATTATATTAGATGGTGATACTGGCGGTAAAATCGAACATTTTATATACAATGTTAAGACTTTAGAAAGACTTGGAGTGTCGGCAATCATTATAGAAGATAAAACTGGGTTGAAAAAGAATTCGTTATTTGGTACTGATGTAAAACAGACATTAGAAGAACCAGAATTATTTGCTGATAAAATAAGAGCTGGTAAGGCTGCGCTGTGCACAAGAGACTTCATGATTTTTGCTAGACTTGAAAGTTTAATTGCTGGCTATGGGATAGATGATGCTATGATGCGTGCTAAGAAATATATTGAAGCTGGCGCTGATGGCATAATGATTCACAGTAAAGAAAAAGATGGAAAAGAAATAATTGAGTTCATGAAAGAGTTTAGAAAATATTCTAAAACTATTCCTGTAATTATGGTACCTACAACATATAATAAATTTACTGAAGAAGAATTAAGCGAAATTGGAGCAAATATCGTTATATATGCAAATCATTTATTGAGAAGTGCTTATCCAGCTATGCTAAAAACCGCAGAAACTATTCTTAAAAACGGAAGAAGTTTAGAAGCAGATGAATTATGTATGCCTATTAAAGAAATTCTTACATTGATACCAGGTGGTAAATAAGTATGATAGACACCAAAGAATTTTACGATTATTTATGTAAAAATGACTTGGATTTTTTTGCCGGAGTGCCAGATTCTTTATTAAAAGATTTTTGTGCATGTATTAAAGAAAACAGTCCTACATCTCAAAATATTATTACAGCCAATGAGGGAAACGCTATTGCCCTTGCTTCTGGATATCATTTGTCAACTTCAAAAGTTGGTATCGTATATATGCAAAATTCTGGGATTGGTAATGCTGTAAATCCATTATTGTCACTATCTGACGAGGCTGTGTATAATATTCCTATGTTACTAATTATAGGTTGGCGTGGGGAACCTGGAAGTAAAGATGAGCCCCAACATGTAAAACAAGGTGAATTAACAATACCTTTATTGGATACTATGGGCATGAAAAACATGGTATTAGATGTTGATTATCAAACTCAAATTAAAGAATCATTAGCTTACATAAAAGAAACAAATAAACCAGTTGCTTTAATTGTGCGAAAAGATTTATTTTCAAAATATAAGATAAAAAATGAAGATGATGAATATTCGTTAACAAGAGAAGAAGCTTTAAATTCAATCATCTCCAATTTAAATAATGATGATTTTATTGTTTCAACAACGGGAAAAGCTTCTAGAGAAATTTTCGAAATTCGGAAAGCGAACAATCAATCTCACTCAAACGACTTTTTAACAGTTGGTTCGATGGGGCATACATCTTCGATAGCTCTTGGAATGTCATTAGGCACTAACAAAAATATATATTGTATCGATGGTGATGGTTCGTTTATAATGCATATGGGAGCGTCAGCAGTTAATGCTAATGTTGCTCCTAATAATTTCAAATATATTATTATAAATAATGGCGCACACGAATCTGTTGGTGGTCAGCCAACTGTCGGTTTTTCGATTAATTTTGAACAAATATTAAAAGGATCAGGATTTAAGTATATATATAATGCGGAAACGAAAGAAGAAATTAATAATGGTATGCAAAAACTCAAAGAAAAACCATTGGCAGTTTTAGTTATTTATGTAAAGCAAGGTTCTAGAGAAGACTTAGGTAGACCTACTACATCTCCAGTACAAAATAAAAAAAATTTAATGCAAAAAATTATAGAATAGGGAGTTGGAGCAATGAAAGCAATTATATTTAATTCTGGTCTTGGCAAACGAATGGAAGAATTAACCAAGAACTGCCACAAAGCAATGGTTTCACTAGATAATGGTGAAACCATCTTTGAAAGACAACTTCGAATTTTAAAAGAAAATGGAATTAATGATATCATAATTACAACAGGTCCTTTTGAAGAACAGTTGATAGAAGTTACAAAACAAGAAGAATTTAATGGATTGAACTTTATTTTTGTTCAAAATTCTAAATATGATCAGACAAACTATATATATTCAATGTATTTAGCACATGAATATTTGGATGATGATATGATATTTTTACACGGAGATTTAGTTTTCAACAGTGAACTTTTAAAGGAAGTATTGGAAAACCCGGAAAAATCACTTTGTTTAATAAATGAATTTAAAAAACTACCCGAAAAAGATTTTAAAGGTAGAGTAGTAAATGGAATTTTAAAAGAGGTGTCCATTAATATATTTGATTCAGATTGTTATGCTTTTCAACCTTTATATAAATTATCTAAGAATGATGTTCTAAAATGGGTTAAACAAGTTGAAAAGTTTATAATTGAAGGAAATGATAAAGTTTATGCGGAAAATGCTTTAAATGAAATTCTTAATGATATGACAATAAAAGCAGTATCATATAGTAAACATTATATAGATGAAGTCGACACAAAAGAAGATTTAACTAGAGTTTCAAGAGAAATAACTGAGTTTGAAAAAGTCAACATCACTTCTATCAAATTATAGATATAATACATGAAAGGTGATGTAAATTGATGAAACAAGAGATATTCGAAACTTATTTAAGTTTAAGTAAAGTATTGAAACAAGAGAATATAAAAAAAGTGCTTTTAGTATGTAGTAAATTTATTAACAATTCTTTTATAATGGATTATATAAAAAGTCTGCCCATTGACTTTGTAGTTTTTAATGATTATCAATCTAATCCACTATATGAGGATGTTTTAAAAGGAATCGAAATATATAAAACAGAAAAATGTGATGCAATAATGTCAATTGGTGGTGGCAGTGCAATAGATGTTGCTAAGTGTGTCAAATTATTTTCTAATTTAGACTCAAAGAAAAATTATTTGAAGCAAGAATTTAAGGGTAATAATATAACTCATATTGCAATACCAACAACGGCCGGCACTGGAAGTGAATCAACAAGATTTGCTGTAATATATTACGAAGATCAAAAACAATCTGTTAACCATAAAAGTATAATACCAGAATATGTGATTTTAGAACCCAAAATGTTAGAAAGTTTACCGACTTACCATAAGAAGTCAGCATTAATGGATGCCCTTTGTCAAGCAATAGAGTCTTATTGGTCTGTAAACTCTACTGAAGAAAGTAAAGCATATGCTAAAGAATCAATTAAATTAATATTAGATAACTATAAGCCTTATATTCATGGGGATTTCAATACTTACTCTTTAATTTTAAAAGCAGCCAACTTAAGTGGAAAAGCTATTAACATTTCACAAACAACGGCTGCTCATGCCATGAGCTATAAAATAACTTCTTTATACGATGTCGCACATGGACATGCTGTAGCATTAACTCTTCCTTATTTATGGGAATACATGATTAACAATATTGATAAATGTGTTGACCCGAGAGGGAAAAAATATTTAGATAAAATGTTTAATGAATTAAGTAATTTATTTAATACTGATAATAGTTTAGATGCTATTAAAGAATTTAAATTACTTTATGATAATTTAAAACTACCTAAGCCATTATTAAATAAAGAGTCAGATTTAGATACTTTAGTTGATTCTGTAAATCAAACAAGGTTAAAAAACAATCCGGTGAAATTAACTAAAAAAGTAATTAAAGATTTTTATTATAAAGCTTTAACTAATCAGAATTTAA
>DUUN01000774.1 GCA_012841535.1 Gallicola sp.
TTAATAACACCAATAGCAATAGAAGAAGGATTAAGATTTGCTATAAGAGAAGGTGGAAGAACAGTAGGAGCAGGAGTAGTAACTAAGATTTTAGGATAATACTAAACTTTACTGATAAGGGCAAGGGTGACCTTGCTCTTTTTTTATTTCTATAATAGGGAAAAACAATATGGAAAAACAAAATATGGAAAATTATATATAAAACATAAGTATGTTATAATAATTAGATGGTACCGTTGTTACCTAGGTTTTTTACAATACAAGGAGTGTTTAGATGATAGAATTTAGAAATGTTTCGAAAATTTATCATGGGGGGAAAATTGCAGTAGAAGATATTAATTTATCTTTTGATAGTGGAGAATTTGTGGTTTTTATTGGTACAAGTGGTAGTGGAAAAACTACTTGTATGCGTATGATAAATAGGATGATAAAGCCTACTAAAGGGGAAATATTAATAGATGGTAAAAATATAAAGGATATTGATGAGGTAAAACTTAGAAGAAGGATAGGCTATGTTATACAACAAATTGGTTTAATGCCTCATATGACTATTTATGAAAATATTACCTTAGTTCCTAAATTATTAAAATGGGATGAGAAGAAACAAAGGGAATCTGCTGAAAATTTAATAAAAAAAGTTGATTTACCTTTAGACTATTTAGATAGATATCCTAAGGAATTATCCGGTGGACAGCAGCAAAGAATTGGCGTTATAAGAGCCTTAGCAGCTGACCAGAACATAATACTTATGGATGAGCCTTTTGGAGCACTGGACCCAATTACAAGGGATTCCTTACAAAAGCTAATTAAGAGACTTCAAAAGGACATGGGAAAGACAGTTGTATTTGTAACTCACGATATTGATGAAGCCTTAAATATGGCAGATAAAATTGCTATATTAGACAAGGGGAAATTAATACAATTTGATACACCGGAAAATATTTTGTTAAATCCTGCCAATGAATTTGTAGAGGAGTTTTTAGGTGAAGAGAGAATAAATCAAGCTAAGTCAAAAACTCAGACTGTTGATGAAATAATGTATACAAAGCCAATTCATATTAAAGGTGACAGAACAGTAGGACAGGCTATAAGACTTATGAGAGAAAAAAGAGTAGATACCTTATTTGTAACAGATGATGATAATATTCTTGAAGGTTTTATAGATATATTTGATATTGGTAAGGTAGATAGAAAGAAAACGAAAGTACAGGATATTTTAAGGGAAGCTAACTTTATTGAATCCGGTACCTTAGTAAGGGAAGCGGTCTTTCTAATATCGGAATGTGATTATAAAAACTTGCCTGTTGTTGATAGTAATAATAAATTAATAGGTATTTTTACAAGAGCAAATATAGTAGATAGTTTATATGATGATTCTTTTGATGAAGATGAAGAAGAATTACAAGAAGAAGAACTTGTGCATAGCACATCAGAAATAGAATAGGTGATTTAATGTTAGAATTTTTAAAATTAAACTATATGGATATTTTAAATAAAACATTAGAACATCTATATATATCTTCAATGGCCTTAGTTCTAGGAATAATAGTAGCAGTACCTTTAGGGATAATTTTAACAAGAACTAAAAAAATATCCAATATAATTATAGGACTGGCTTCCTTACTTCAAACAATACCTTCTTTGGCCTTACTTGCTATAATGATACCAATATTTGGAGTTGGAAAATTTCCGGCAATTATAGCCCTATTTATATATTCCCTACTACCTATTTTAAGAAATACCTATTTAGGAGTAGTAGGAGTAGATGAAAATATAGTAGATGCAGCTAAAGGAATGGGAATGACAAAGACCCAGTCAATCTTAAAGGTTGAAGTTCCATTGGCAGCACCTGTAATAATGGCAGGTGTAAGACTTTCAGCTGTATACGTCGTAGCCTGGGCTACACTAGCATCATATATAGGTGCTGGTGGTTTAGGGGATTTGATATTTTCTGGATTAAATAACTATAATCCCAATTTAATAATATTTGGTACAATTCCTGTTACTGCTTTAGCTTTAATAGTCGATTTTTTATTGTCAAAAGTTGAAAAATTAGTAACTGCTAAAACTGGAATGGAGGAGATATAATTGAGAAAGAATTTAAGAAAAATACTTTTATTAATTATAGCTTTAGGACTATTAACATCTTGTTCACTTCCAGGTCTTGGTGCAAATATTAATGAAGAAAATATTTTAATTGCAAGTGGAAATACTACAGAAAGACAGATAGTTTCTGAAATAGTTCGTCAAATGATTGAACATTACGATGATGATGTTAAGGTTGGAATAATTAATAACCTAGGTTCAACTAATTTAATACATCAAGCCTTAATGAGTAATAATGCTAATGTTTCAGGTGTAATGTATACAGGAACTTCCTTAACTGGAGAATTGGAAATGGAACCAATTATTGACACAGAAGAAGCTATGAGAGTTGTAGTTAAGGAATATAAAGATAGATTTAACCAAAAATGGTATCCATCATTTGGCTTTGAAAACACCTATGCCTTTATGGTTACAAGACAATTTTCTGAAGAAAATAATATAACTAAAGTTAGTGAATTAGAAAATATGGCTTCGGAATTAAAAGCAGGAGTCGATACGGCTTGGATGCAAAGACAAGGTGATGGCTACGAGGACTTTAAGAGAATATATGGGTTTGACTTTTCAAAGGTATATCCAATGGAAATTGGTTTAGTATATAATGCTGTAGAAGCAGGGGAAATGGATGTAGTATTAGGTTATACTACTGATGGAAGAATTCAATCTAACGATTTAGTAGTTCTGGAAGATGATAAGAATTTATTTCCACCATATGATGCTAGTCCAGTTGTAAAATATGAATTAATAGAAAAGTATCCTAAAATAGATAAAATAGTTTCAAAACTAGAAGGTACAATAACAAGTGAAGATATGCAAAAACTTAATCGTAGAGCAGATGAAGATCTAGTTGAACCGAAAAATGTAGCAACGGAATTTTTAAAGGATAATGACTATTTTAAGGACAAGGAACCGATAGTATCGGAGGGAAGATAATGGAAATATTAAAAGGATTAATTGAATACTATAAATTAAATGGTATGTATGTAACAGAGCAATTTATAAGGCATTTTTTAATATCCATTTATGGAGTATTATTTGCCGCTATTATAGCTATACCCTTAGGCTTTTTTATAGCAAGACATTATAGACTAGCTGATTGGGTTATAGGTATTGCAAATGTAATTCAAACTATTCCTTCTTTAGCCTTACTTTCTATACTGATGTTAGGACTTGGCTTAGGTACAAATACGGTAATTGCTACTGTATTTCTATATTCCCTGCTACCAATATTAAAAAACACCTATTCAGGAGTAGTAAATGTTGATAGGAGTTTAATTGATGTTGGTAAGGGCATGGGTATGACTAGGTGGCAACTAACAAAAATGGTTGAGCTACCATTGTCCTTGTCTATGATTATGGCAGGTATTAGAAATGCCTTAGTAGTAGCCATTGGAGTTACAGCAATAGGAACCTTTATTGGAGCCGGTGGTTTAGGAGACATTATTTCAAGAGGAGTAAATGTTAGTAACGGTTCTTCAATAATAATAGCCGGTGCATTGCCAACGGCATTAATGGCCTTACTGGCAGATTTAATTTTAGGATATTTAGAGAAAAAAATTAATCCGTTAAAGGAAAATTAAAAATTATTAAATATACAAAGTTCTAGACTTGTCTAGGACTTTGTTTTGTATTTATTACTTTTATATTTGTTATAATATAGTAATAAAAAAATCTCTTAAAAAATATATTTTTGTGATATAATAACAAACGAATTCAATATTTGGAGGATAATATGTGCGGATTTGTAGGTGTACTTAACCCTAATAAAATAGATGAAAATTATAAAGAAATTGTAAAGAAAATGGCTGATGAAATTATTCATAGAGGGCCTAATAGTGACGGGTATTTTTTCGATGATTCAGCAGCTTTTGGCTTTAGACGCTTAAGTATGGTTGATTTATCATCCTGTGGGGACCAACCTTTTTATACAGAAGATAAAACAAAGGTAATGGTTTTTAATGGAGAAATTTATAATTACAAGGAAATAAGAGCAGAATTAATAGAAGATGGTTATGAATTTATTTCCAATACAGACTCAGAAGTACTTTTAAAAGGTTATGATAAGTGGGGAGAAAAAGTATTAAATAAATTAAGAGGGATGTTTGCCTTTGCAGTTTGGGATATGGAAAATCAAGAATTATTTCTAGCAAGGGATTTTTTCGGTATTAAACCTTTATACTATACAATGAATACAAAAGATGGAAGTGTATTATTTGGTTCAGAAATCAAGTCCTTTTTAAAAAATCCTAACTTTATAAAGGAATTTAATAAAGATGCTTTAAAACCTTATTTAACATTCCAATATTCAGCCTTAGAAGAAACATTCTTCAAAGGGGTTTATAAATTAAAACAAGGCCATTATATGAAAATCAAAAATGGTAGAATGGATATTAAAAGATATTGGAAACCTGAATTTAAGCCAACTAATAAAACATTAGACGAATATGTTGAAGATATTAGAAAAGTAATGGAAGAAACCGTAGACCTATATAAACAAACTGATGTAAAATGGGGTTCATTTCTTTCAGGAGGAATTGATTCATCCTATATTGCCTGCCTAAGTAAGCCGGAAAAGACCTTTAGCGTTGGCTTTAAGGATTATGAAGGTGATTATAACGAAACTCATTTAGCAAAAGAGCTTTCAGATATTATTGGAGCCGAACATCATGTTAAATTAATAGGAGCAGAGGACTGTATAGAAAATCTTCCTAGAATACAGTATTTAATGGATGAGCCACATTCAAATCTTTCTGCAATACCACTTTACTTCCTTTCTCAAATGGCAGGGGAGCATGTAACAGCAGTCTTATCTGGCGAAGGTGCAGATGAATTATTTGGTGGATATTTTACCTATGGGGAAACAGAAAACCTTAAAACATACAAGAAACTACCATTTGGTTTAAGAAGATTTTTGAGAAACAATACAAAAAATATGAAGCGAACAAGACTTACTAAATTATTTGATAGAGGTGGAAGCTATCTTCATGAAGAATTTATTGGAGAGGCAAAAATATACGAGCCTGAACATGCAGATAAATTGCTAAAACCAGAATACAGAAAAGGTAGAAATCCCTATGAAGTAGCTAGGGAGTTTTATTCAACAATTCCAAATGAGTCAGAATTAACTAAAAAACAATTAATGGACATGGAATATTGGATGCCGGGGGATATTCTTTTAAAAGGCGATAAAATGAGTTCAGCTCATAGTATAGAGGTAAGAACACCTTTCCTAGACCCTAAAGTAATGGAAGTTGCAGCAACTATTCCAGAGGAGTTTAGAGTTAATGGCGATAAATTTAAATACGCCTTAAGAAAAGCTTCAGAAAAATCATTACCTGATGAATGGGCAAATAGAAAAAAAGTTGGCTTTCCTGTTCCAATTAGATATTGGTTAAGGGAAGAAAAATATTATAATATTTTTAAAGAAGAATTTACTTCAGACATAGCAAAGAAGTTTTTTAACACCGATGAATTAGTTAAATTATTAGATGAGCACTATGAGAAAAAAGCATTAAATCAAAGGCTTTTATGGACACCATATGTATTTTTAATATGGTACAAGGAATATTTTATAAAGAGATAAGGTTGGATAATAATCCTGCCTTATTTTTTATTAGAAAGAGTGAAATATCATAGTATAAATTTGTGAATATTTATAAAGATTAAAGGATTTTTCCTGTAGAGAAATTACTGCTTTTATTTTATTTAAATTGAAAATACCTTATAATACTCTATAAGGTTAATTTGGAGGCATAATGAAAGAATTTAAATTAAGAAAAGCTTTAAGAGAAGATACACCAGTAATATTTGAACTTATAAAAGAACTGGCTATTTATGAAAAAATGCTAGATGAAGTTGTTGCAACAGAAGAACTATTAGAAGATCATATCTTCAATAAAAAAAGAGTAGAGGTTTTAATAGCTGAGGAAGATAATAAACCAATAGGTTTTTGCCTATTCTTCTATAATTTTTCTACCTTTGTCGGCAGGTCGGGAATTTATTTAGAGGATATCTATATAAAACCAGAATATAGAAGCAATGGTTATGGGAAGATTATTTTTAAAGAATTAGCAAAAATTGCAGTAGAAAGAAACTGTGGAAGAATGGAATGGGTTTGTTTAGACTGGAATAAATCAGCAATTGAGTTTTATAAAAAAATTGGAGCAGTTCCAATGGATGAATGGACTATTTACCGTTTAGCTGGAGATAGATTAAAAAAAGTAGCAGAAAAGGAGGACTAATGCAATATAAATATATTGAATTAAA